>CAKTXU010000375.1 GCA_934630995.1 uncultured Eubacteriales bacterium | reverse complement strand
TCTCAAAGCCGTCGATCCCTTCTCCCGGCCGGTTTCCGTCAGCTTCGCCAAGCCCGAGGGGGTGGCCTCCTTTAACAAGTCGGCCAATATCGATTTCGTCACCACCCATTTTTACGGCGCTCACGATATGGCCGCGGGCATGAGCCGGTACATCGCCTCCAACGCCGAGGCTTACGGCAAGCCGGTTCTGGTTGGAGAGTTCGGCCCCAACGCAGAGGATTTCGGCAGCTGCGCAAACGGCCTTTACCTCCAGCAGGGGAACTGGGGCGGCATCGCCTCCGGCGCCCTCTGCTGCCCCCAGTCCTGGTGGTGGGACGAGCTTATCAACCGCTATTCCCTGGCGCCCCAGCTCCGCCAGCTGCGCGCCTTTGCAGACAGCTTTTCCTTTTCCGCCGAGAAGCTGACGGCGGTGTCCGCCGCCGCCAGCAGCGGGGACGCCACCCCCTACGGCAGGGTGAACGCGGCGAAGACCCGGGGGTTCGTCTGGATTCAGAACGACAACAACACCTGGTACCGGGTGGCGAAAAACGGGGGAAAGCTGTACCCGGCCCTGGAGGATCTCACCGTCAGCGTCGCCGCGGCCTTTGCAAAAAAGTGAGGCGGTTTAGGTAGGCGGCGATAGCATCCACGCGGAAAATCCCGGCCGGGCTTTACTTCCCGGCCGGGATTCTGCTATACTGCTTATAACCGCCGCCTTCCCCCTTGCCGAAAGAGGAGTACCATGTACCGACTATACAGGCCCATCACCGCGACGCCCTTTCAAGCCAACGCGTCCTATAGAGAGTATGCGCCTTGTGAGGCGCTCAAGCCCTATATCCGCTGCTTTTGGGGCACGGCGGAGCCTGTCACCGCTGCGCGCGGCGGACAGGGGCTGGTGATACCCGACACCTGTATGGACATCCTTTTTGACCTAAATTACACGAAGAATACCTGCAGCGACTGCTTCTGCGGCATCAACGACAGGGCGTTTTGCAGCCTGACCGCCGCCTCCGGCGACACGGTTGCCACCTTCGCCATCCGCTTTTATCCATGGGCGGCGGCGCTGTTTGCCGAGGATGCGTCTTTTATCCGGGCAACGAGGAACTCGCCCGATTTGAATGCGGATACATCGTCCGCACACAGAGGGAGGACGGCTCCTGGGATATTCCCTGGGGCTGGGGCAGCTACCCGGAGGAATGGGCGCTCAGTAAGAATTGGTGGAAAGCCAACGGCATCATCGCCAATCTTCTGTATCTCCGCGGCTTCGGCGTGCTGTAAGGGATTATACAGCGGCCCGGCGCATTGTGGGGGGACGTATCATGAAACATGACGCGCCCCCCTTTTTATTGTACGCTATCGTTCGATGAAAACAGATTGCCCGTTCGACGAGCCCCTTTTTGACAGTTGTTTTTCCGATGGAAATATCGATTCTTCCGGGTAATTCCCGGGGTATCCAATATCCAGGCCCTATCCTGGCGCTGCACCTCGATAATCCGGAGCAGTTTGCTTCCGACGCTGTGGCCCTTCTATACGGGATGCGCCTATAGGCAAAGCAGCACATAAGTGGGTTCATCGGAAGGCCCTCACGGGTTTCCCCGGAAACCGCGCCGATGATGGCGTCGTTGCACAGGGCGATATAGGAAGAATCGCCGCAGCCCGGTTTGTCCAAGGAGCTGAAAAGACGATGCCTCTGATGGGAAAACACGCGAGCGGCATCTGCGTGTTCCGCACAGCAATCGTGGACAATGTGCCGGTCATGTTCCTGCTGCTACCGAAAAACCCGAAAGTCATCCCGGGAGGTGTCCGGCTTCCGTTGGAACAGCGGTTCCACATCCCCGGGCGCCGCTTTTCTTATTCTTACCGTGGCCGGGAGAAAGCATAGGCTGCATGCGCTCATTGCGGCGGGCTCAATCCTCCGCCGGGAAATTCTCCCGCAGAATGCGGACCACGGTGTCGATGCAGTCCGCGAACCGGCGGATAACGGCGACGATGCGGGCGCGCTTCTCCGGGTTTTGCAGAGCCTCCAGGGTGATATTGAACCCGCCGCCGACGGCTTCCAGGCTGTCCGGCGTTTCTCCGATTTCCCGGGCGTATTCCTCGGCAAAGCCGTCGCCGGATTCGCCGGCGTTCCACAGCAGGCCGGTTATCCGGTACTGCCGGCGCACCTCCTCCAGGAAGGTGAGGTCGGGATTCAGGGCCTGCGCCTTTTCCAAAAAGCCGCGGCAGCCGCCGCTGTTGGTCGCCAGACAGCAGACATAGGTGGTATACATGCACCAGCCGTCGAAGTCCTCCGGCTTCATACCGTCGAACCGGCCGCCCTCAATATCCGCGGCCCAGGCGCGGAAGGCCTCCGCCCCAAAGCAATAGGTATCGGTTTTGACGGTCAGAAGCTCTGCCAGATGCTGAATCACATCCCGGTACTGCTGCTTCAAATCCTTCTGTTCCGTCTTTTCCCCCACGAAAATCCAGCCGAGCCGCGCGGTTTCCTCCCGGCCGACGGCTTCTTCCACGGACAGGCGCCGCGGCTCGGTCTGATCGCCGGTCATATAGAGCAGAACCCGGCCGTGCTCCTCATACCCGACGATGACGCCGAAGGGAGGACCGCCCACTCCATACAGGATGACCGGGAGGCCCTTGTCGATGGTGGCGGTCAGCGTTCGCAGATACAGCCCGATGTTTTTGCGCAGCGCCTTACCGTCCACATAGGTGCAGGCATAGCCGCATTTTTCAAAAAGCCCCTCGAAATAATCGGCGGGGGCTACCGTGCCGTTGCTCAGCAGAAAATCCACTACGCCGTCGCCCAGGAACCCGCCGTTCAGCGCGTAATTCTGCGCAAAGTTGTCGCCGGTGAGCCCGGCGAAGAACCAATAATCGTAGTCCGGCTCCCCGCAGCATTCCATCACATATCCCGCACAGCCGTTGAA
>CAKTXU010000374.1 GCA_934630995.1 uncultured Eubacteriales bacterium | reverse complement strand
GATCCTGGAGGCTTGTCCCGGTGCGGTATTCATTCCCGCCCATATCTGGACGCCTCATTTCTCCCTTTTTGGGGCCTTTTCCGGGTTTGACACCATGGAGGAATGCTTTGAGGACATGACCCCCCATATCCGGGCGGTGGAAACGGGCCTGTCCTCCGATCCGCCCATGAACTGGCGGCTGTCGGCCCTGGACGGGATGGCTCTGGTTTCCAATTCCGATGCCCATTCCCCGGCCAAGCTGGGGCGGGAGGCCAACCTGCTGGATACGGAGCTGTCCTATCCGGCCCTGCGGGCCGCTCTGGACGGCCGGAACGCGGCGGGACTCATGGGCACCATCGAGTTCTTTCCGGAAGAGGGAAAATACCACTTCGACGGGCATCGCAACTGCGGCGTATGCCTCAAGCCCATCGATGCCGAGGCGGCCGGGGGGCTGTGCCCGGTCTGCGGGAAGCGGCTGACGGTGGGGGTGCTCCACCGGGTCGAGCAGCTTGCCGACCGGAAGGAAGGCTTCACCCCGCCGGAGGTAAAATCCTATGAAAGCCTTATTCCCCTGCCGGAGGTACTCGGCGCCTGTACCGGCCACGCCGCCGGGGGCGCCCGGGTGCACATTTGGTATGAGGAGATGCTGCGCAGCCTCGGCTCGGAATTCCACATCCTGCGGCAGGCGCCGGTGGAGGATATCGAGCGGCTGGCCGGACCCTGCGTGGCGGAGGGTATCCGACGGATGCGGGCGGGCAAAGTGAACCCTGTTCCCGGCTTCGACGGAGAATACGGGAAAATCGGCATTCTCAGCGAGGAGGAGCGGGACGCGCTGGCCGGACAGCTCCGCTTTTTCCCCGGCGGGGAGGAACTGCCCGCCCCGCGGAAAAAAGCGGCTCCCAAAAAGAAAGCGCCGCCTCTCCGTGAAGAGCGGAGCGAGACGGCGGCGGAGCTTCACCCGGAGACGGGACCGCTGGCGGGCCTGAATGACGAGCAAAAGGCCGCGGCCACGGCCACGGAGCCCGCGGTGGCGGTCGTCGCCGGACCGGGGACGGGGAAAACCAAAACCCTGGTAGCCCGCATTATCTGGCTGGTGGAGCAGGCCGGCGTCGATCCGGCGGAAATCACCGCCGTCACCTTCACCAACAAAGCCGCGGCGGAGATGCGGGCCAGGCTGGAGGGGACTTTCGGCAGCCGGAAGGCGCTCAAGGGGATGACCATCGGCACCTTCCACAGCGTCTGTCTCGAGCGGCTGCGGGCGGCGGGCCGGGAGGTGCTTCTTCTGGATGAGGAGGCAGCGGCGTCTCTTGCGGCCGAGGCGGCGGCGTCTCTGGAGGAAAGGCTTTCCCCCCGGAAACTGCTGGCCGGGGTGTCCCGCCTGAAAAACGGCGGGGAATCCGGCCTGCCGGATGGTGCGGCGGAAGCCTATGCCGCCCTGCTGCGGCGGGACGGCGTCATGGACTTCGATGATTTGCTCCTGGAGGGACTCGCCCTGGCCGCGTCGCCGGAGGGCGCCGCGCCGGAACAGCGGCGCGCCTTCCGCCACCTGTTGGTGGATGAGTTCCAGGACATCAATCCCCTGCAATACCGGCTGGTATCGGCCTGGAGCCGGGATGGGGAGGGGCTGTTTGTCATCGGTGACCCGGATCAGGCGATTTACGGCTTCCGGGGGGCGGATGCCCGCTGCTTCGACAGGCTTCGGGAGGATAAGCCGGCGCTGCGCCTTGTCCGGTTGACGAAGAATTACCGCAGCGCCCCGGCCATCCTGCGTTGCGCGCTGGCCGCCGTCGCGCCCAATCCTGCGCCGCAGGGGGGGCGGGCGCTGGAGCCCCAGCGGGACGAGGGCGGCAGGCCCGGGTTGATTACGGCGGCCGACGATCTGCCCGAGGGGATTTTTGTCGCCAAGGAGATAAACCGCCTGGTGGGCGGCATGGAAATGGTCGACACCGACAGCGGCGCGGGGCGCGAGAAGCCCTTGGGCTTCTCCGACATCGCGGTCCTTTACCGCGCCCACCGGCAGGCCCAGGTGCTGGAGAAATGCCTGCGGCGGGATGGGATTCCCTACGTGGTGACCGGGCGGGAGCCGGTGCTGGCGGAGCCTGCGATCCGCGGCACCGCCGGTTTCTTCCGGTTTTTGCTCAACCCCCGGGACGCCGTCTCCCTGCGCACGGCCCTGACCACCATTTTCGGCTGTCCGGCCGCCCTGGCCCGAGGCTTCGCCGCGGGAGAAAAGCTCCCGCCCCTGCCTCCAGAGATGAGCGAGGGCCTGCGGAAATGGGAGGCGCTGGCGGAGAGCTATGGCCCCCGGGTGCGGCGGGAGAAACCCCGCCGCCTGCTGGAGGATTGGGCCGCGGACAGTGGTCTGGCAGGAACCCCGGCTATGGAACGTCTGCTGGGCATGGCGGTTTTCCACAGCCATATGGACGGCTTCCTCACCACCCTCCTGTTGGGCGGAGAGGGGGATGTAAGCCGCAGCGGCGGCAAGCGCGCCGTTCCCGATGCGGTCAGTCTGATGACACTCCATGGGGCCAAGGGTCTGGAGTTTCCCGTTGTCTTTCTATGCGGCGTCAAAAAAGGCGTCCTGCCCCTGGAGGCTCCCGGCCGCACCGGGGATCCAGAGGAGGAGCGGCGGCTTCTCTATGTGGGCATGACCCGGGCCAGGGACGAGCTGCTTTTGCTGACCGGTCCGGAGCCTTCCCCGTTTCTGGAGGATATCCCGGGGGACTGGCTTGCCAGAAGCGCGGCGGGGCCGCGGGAACCTTCCGCGGGGAAGCAGCTGAGCCTGTTCGATTGAGGGCATCCGTTGTTCTACAAGACAAAAAAGTAGCGGAGGGAGGGGGAACCGTCAGGTTCCTTCCGCAGAAGCAGGTCCCCGCTCCGCGCAACAATCACCCCGCCCGCAGGCGTCAAACGTGGGGAGTATTCCTTACT
>CAKTXU010000373.1 GCA_934630995.1 uncultured Eubacteriales bacterium | reverse complement strand
TTTTTCTGAAAAACCAGCATCATGCCGTCGGCGAGTCACATCAAAACGCTCCCTTCCTTGTGAAATGCCGGTAATATATCGGTAGTATACAACTATGAGGCCGTCCCGGGCAATATGTTTTGAGGAGTAAATGAGTGAACGGAGTTTCACACCCGGAATGTTTTAGCTCCAAACATGAACATGCTGTTAATGTGATTGCAGTTATCGAAAAAGGTTCAAACCCGTCATACCATACTTTACCCCCCTCATCCTTTAACATATCCCACAAAGGTTTCACAATCTCATCTTTGTTCTCCGACGCATGCGAAATAAATACACCCCATGGTATATCCCCCTATCTACCACTATAAAACAAATAGACAGGGGCGTCAATTGCTCTTGTCTTTTCTTGCATATTAAAGAAACCCCCGGCACCTTTCGGTGCCGGGGGTATACCAACGGTTCGAGCCACATCTTCGGCCAACCCGTATCGTGAGCGGGAACACAACATCACAATGCCGTATAGCATTTATTCCAATATATCATGCGGGCATCGCTTGCCCCGTCAATTGTATTGTGCGTCCAGATGGATACCGCCTGCCACGTCTGGTCATCCGCGGCCGTGTTCCGCTCTGTCTTATCGTCTTATCTGACGACAATATTATTATATAACCGAACCAAAAAAATGTCAAGCGATTTTATAAATGTAACAAAATCTTAATATTTTGTTCCTCTGCCCCCTGGATTACGCCGGACACCGGCGGCAGGCGGTTTTCGTGTCGTGCGTCCGCGGCGGCCGTCCGGCCAGGCGTCGTTTTCTCCGCCGGCATACCGTTTAGTGACGGTGGAGCGGCCGATTATCCGGCAATTCTCCATCGCGGCAATGGTGCTGTCCACCGAGCTCTCCGGAATATCCACCACCGTCTCGTCGTCATAAATCTCAATCTTTCCGATGTCCCGGCCGGACAAATCGGTGCATCCGGCGATGGCGCTGACAATATGGTTGGGTGCAACACGATTCTGCCGACCGATGTTGATGGTGATTTTCTGATAGCGCCCGTCCCGCTGGCGTCCCGCTGGCACGGCGCGGACGTCCTTCACCTGCGTCGCTTCGTCCTCCCCTGCCTGCAGCCGCAGGGCCGCGGCGGCCACCTCCAGCGGATCATAGCCCCTGTGTACGAGCTCTTCCGCCAGCTCCCGGTATTCTTCCGGAACGCCGCCGGACAGGATGCTCTCCAGTGCAGCGATGACGGCCTCCCTTTTTTTGTTCCTTACTTCCTGCACCCGGGGCAGGGCAGCCAGCGGAATGCTGGTTTTGGCCATACGGGCAATTTGCATCAGCTCTCCCGCCTGCCGACGGCCGCTGCACAGGGTGATGGCCCTCCCCGATTTACCCGCCCGGCCGGTCCGGCCGATACGGTGGACATAATACTCCGTGCTTTGGGGAATATCATAATTGATGACATAATCGATGTCATTGACGTCGATCCCCCGCGCGGCTACGTCGGTGGCCACCAGGATACCGGTGCGTCCGTGCTTGAAGCCCTCCATCACCTTGGTTCGCTGAGATTGCTTCATATCCCCATGAAGCCCCTCGGCCGGATATCCTTTGCTCAGAAGGAAGGCCGTCACCTCGTCCACCATTCGTTTGGTGTTGCAGAAAATCATGGCCAGACGCGGGGCATGATATTGCAGCAGAAGATGCAGTGCGTCCAGCTTCCGCCCCATGGGGACCTCATAATAACACTGGGCGATATTTTCCACCGTTTCCTGTGAACGGCGAATCTGCACCATCTGCGGATCCCGCTGGTATGTCCTGGTCAACGCCAGAATTGCCGGGGGCATGGTGGCGGAGAAGAGAACCGTCTGCCGCTGCTCGGGGGCATCGGTCAGGATGGTTTCAATATCCTCCCGAAAGCCCATGCTCAGCATTTCGTCCGCCTCGTCCAGAACCACCAGACGGAGAGCGTCCAGCCGCAGAGTGCCGCGCCGCAGATGATCCATCACACGGCCGGGGGTCCCCACCGCCAGGTTGGCGGTGCGCAGCCGCAGGATTTGCCGATCCATGGGGGCGCCGCCGGTGACCTCCGCTATCCGGACGCCGGGGATATATCTGGCTAGCTTCCGCAACTCCTCGCACGCCTGCGCGGCAAGCTCCCGGGTGGGGCATAAGACAAGCACCTGGGCGCGGGCGCGGTCCGGCCCCTCGGTGTCGATGCGTTCTATAGCGGGAAGGCCGAAGGCTACGGTCTTACCCGTACCCGTCTGCGAACGGCCGATGACATCTACCCCGGCACGAATGAGGGGAATACTCTCAGCTTGGATTTCGGTGGCGGTTTCAAAGCCCATGTCCTCCACGGCGCGAAGGAGAGCGGGAGAAAGCTGCAAATCGGAAAAAGAAATGGGATCCATGTAACAGCATCAAGCCTTTCTGATGAGGTGACCGGAAGGGCAACAAAAAAGCAGGGGAATCAGCCCCCCTGCTTCATGCGCGCGTGAAAACCGGCAATTCTGACAATTGATTATAGCATTTATAGGGCAATCCGTCAAATGATTTTTCCTGTCCGGCTATGATAGAATATCCAAAAGGGCTAAAGAATACCCATACTGGCAAAATTATTTCTATTCCGCCGCCCCTGCTGTGACGGAATACAGGAAAGGACCGGGTTCATCCTATGTCTATACAAGAGATATTGGCCGATTGCCCGCGCAACGGCTTCAAAGCAAACACAGAGGCGGCAACCATCTCCGGCCTGGCGGAGGGCGTGGCATTTCTCGCCCGGCTCGGGGAGGGGACGCTGGAGCTGTCGGTCAATCTGCCCGAGGCCAATCTGGCCAAGCTGCAAAACAAGCTGTCAGGGCGGTATGAAGGCGTGACCGTGGCTTACCGCAATTTCGGCATTGCCGTCGCCTTCCCCGGCCTGCAGGATTTG
>CAKTXU010000372.1 GCA_934630995.1 uncultured Eubacteriales bacterium | reverse complement strand
CACGGCCTTGGGCGGAAACGGCTATCTGAGCGCTTATATCGTGGGGATTCTCCTCGGCAATCAGGAAATTCCCAATAAGAAAGCGTTGGTTCACTTCTTTGACGGCATTACCGGCCTGACCCAGATGCTCATCTTCTTTTTGCTGGGCCTGCTGGCTTTTCCGTCGCAGCTCCCGGAAATCCTCCTGCCGGCCCTGGGAATCGCCCTGTTCCTGACGTTTATCGCAAGGCCCGTGGTTGTCGCTCTGCTGATGACCCCGTTCCGCGCCAAATTTCATCAGCAAATCGTGATTTCCTGGGCGGGGCTTCGGGGGGCGGCATCCATTGTGTTCGCCATCATGGCCACGGTCAGCGATGCCGCGACAAGCAATGATGTGTTCCATATCGCCTTTTTTGTAGTCCTGTTTTCCATCGCTTTGCAGGGGAGCCTGCTTCCCTGGGTTTCCCGCAAGGCAGGGATGCTGGACGATGCCGGCAACGTCATGAAAACTTTTACCGACTATGCGGACGAATCCGGCGTACAGTTCCTGCGCTTTACCATTGGCGCCGCTCATCCATGGGGCGGCAAAAGCATCCGGGATATCTCGTTGCCGCCCGATATGCTTCTGGCTGCTGTTTTCCGCGGAAGAAGGACCATCATTCCCCGGGGCGATACCGTCATCGAGCAGGGCGATACGGTCATTCTCGGCGCACCCGCGCTTCGTGAATGCCGCGATGTGGCCCTGACCGAAACCGCGCTGGAGGCGGAAAATCCCTGGTGCGGGAAAACAATCGCCTCCTTAGGGCTTCCCGAGGACGTGCTGATCCTGCTTATCAAGCGTGGAGAACAGGTGATCATCCCAGTTGGAAGCACTGTCCTGCAAAAAGAGGATATCCTCGTGATGAATCAGGTGGAAGAATAGAGAACGCGAATGGCATACAAAAAGGAGATAGATTGAAAAAATGAAAACATTGGTGGTATTTTATTCCTATACAGGCCATACAAAGGCCGTTGCGACGAAAAAAGCGCGTAAACTGGGCGCGGATTTGCTGGAGATCCGCGAGCTGAAAAAGCGGAGCAAGCCCGGCGCCTACCTGTTCGGCTCCCTGGCCGCCAGGAAACGGCGGGAAGTGGCGCTTGACGCCTTTCCAACCGATTGGTCCTCCTATGACCGTATCCTCATAGCTGTGCCCGTATGGTGGGGCTATCCCGCGCCGGCCTTCAATACCCTCGTCAAGTGCCTGCCCAAGGGCAAGGAGGTGGAGGTGGATATGGTATCGGCCAGTGGAGAAACCACCCCCAGTGCGGCGGGGACAAAACAGCTGATCGCGGATCTGGGTTGCCATCTCATCCGCTATTTGGATATCAAGGCGGGCTAGTGACATGTGAAGGGGCTCCTTCGTCTTTTCACCTTCCAAGGCTCGACGCTCACGGACAGCCTTGCCTGCGGAAAATTTTCAGTTCCTCCTTTGCCTGCCGCCGCGAACGCTGAAAACTGTTTTATTTTGCAACAGGTCCCTACGAGAATGGCGGAAAAACACCGCTTCCCCCATCGGTGGCGTCCGTACCCTGCAAAATACACAAAATATCGTATACCCCGTAGAATCCCCCACCATAACCCTACAAATTTCGCCAAACCTCGATTTTCGACCTTGTATTTGCTTGAAATTTGCAATACAATGGACGTGTAACGACGCAAGGGGGTATTCTGATGCAGGTTTCCGGCGGCAGTTTCTGCGGGCTGATTCTGCGCAAAGAGTATCAAAATGCGTTCGTGGCTTCTACCCGTGCGTGTCATTGGATATAATGGA
Organism: uncultured Eubacteriales bacterium; assembly: GCA_934630995.1. Lineage (GTDB taxonomy): Bacteria > Bacillota > Clostridia > Oscillospirales > Acutalibacteraceae > CAKTXU01. The sequence goes on along the minus strand of CAKTXU010000372.1, from coordinate 1,125 downwards.
CGGCTGTGGTGCGTCGAGCGCTGCAGCCTGTTTTCTTTGAAAGGGGTATGCAGATGAAAAAAGTAGCGGTTATTATGGGCAGCGACAGCGATCTTCCCGTGGTCGGCAAAGCCATTGAGAAGCTGAAATCCTTTGGAGTACCGGTGGAGGCTCATGTCATGTCCGCTCACCGCACGCCGGAGGCCGCCGCCGCCTTCTCGTCCTCAGCGCAGGACAACGGCTTTGGCGTCATCATCGCCGCGGCCGGCAAGGCGGCTCACCTGGCCGGTGTGCTGGCGGCCCATACCGTCCTGCCGGTCATCGGTATCCCGGTAAAGTCGTCCACCCTGGACGGCCTGGACGCCCTGCTGGCCACGGTGCAGATGCCTTCCGGTATTCCGGTAGCCACAGTAGCCATCGACGGAGCGGAGAACGCTGCGATTCTTGCGGTTCAGATGCTCGCCCTGGAGGACGAAGGGCTGCGCGAAAAGCTGCTCGCTATGAAAAAAGTCATGGCCGAAGGCGTGGCGGAAAAGGATAGAAAGCTGGCGGCGTCTCTGAACGGATCCTCCAATATATAAAAATAAGGGGAGTAAAAAAATGAAAAAGTGCGATCAACTGTATGAAGGCAAGGCCAAAAAGGTCTATGCCACCGATGATCCAGAGTGCTATATCGTGGATTACAAGGACGATGCCACGGCCTTTAACGGTGAAAAGAAGGGAACCATCCTGGGCAAGGGCGTCATCAACAACCGGGTGACCAACCATCTGATGAAGATGCTGGAAAAGGAAGGCGTTCCCACCCATTACGTTGAGGAGATAAGCGAGCGGGAAACCATTGTGAAAAAAGTCCGGATCGTGCCGCTGGAGGTTATCATCCGCAATATCGCAGCCGGCTCCTTCTCCAAGCGCTACGGCGTGGAGGAGGGGACGGTCCTCAGGCAGCCTTCCCTGGAATACAGCTACAAGGATGACGCGCTGGGCGATCCGCTGATCAATGAGTATCACATTCTCGCTCTGGGGCTCGCCACCCGCGAGGAATTGGATACCATCGCGAAATACGCCTTCAAGGTCAACGAGGTGCTGAAAAAGTATCTGCTGACCCTGGATATCGAGCTGGTGGATTTCAAGCTGGAGTTCGGCAAG
>CAKTXU010000371.1 GCA_934630995.1 uncultured Eubacteriales bacterium | reverse complement strand
TATTGCCGTTTTCATCCCGTGTGCCGGGAACCGCCGCCATCTCCCACAAGCCCTTGATCTCGGGGGCCGCCACCATCAGCTGGTTATAGAAGGTATAGGAGAGTATCGTCAGGGGCATCTCCCCTGTCCGGAACCGGTTGTAATCATCCTTATACAGCGGGAATCCGTACTGCAGATAAAAATCCACCCATTCCTTGAACGCCTCGATTCCCATCTGGGAATTGAGCACGCTGGCGCTCTTGTCCGCGTTGTAGTACTGCCCGCCCTTTTGGAACAGCAGGGTGGTGAAAATGCTGTATATCCCGTTATAGGGCAGGCCCACCTGCATGTTGTTCCGCTGGATGATAGGCGCGATATTGTATAAATCCTCCCAGGTTTCAGGAGGCGCAAGCCCCAGCTCCTCAAAAATATCCGTGCGGTAGAACATCATGTCGAATACCTGGGTTTCGGGCAGCGCGTAAGTGCACCCGTTCAGCTCATAGGGAACCAGGGCGGTGGGCATAAACCGCGCCTTCACCCCGTCGAAGCCCTCAAAATCCTGCAAATCCACCGCGGCGCCCCGCAGCGCCAGATTGATGGGATCGCCCCGGGCGGCGTTAATCGCCACATCGGGGCCCTTTCCCGCCATGGTCGCCTGTATCAGCGCGCCGGTCACGAGGCGGACCTGTACGGAAATCCCCGTCTCCTTATAAAACGTTTCATCTACCATTTTACTGAGGATGTTGGCCTGATCCCGCGCGGAATTCACCCAAACCTCAATGGCCTCCTGTCCGCCCGCCGCGCCGCTGACGTTGTTGTAATCCACCAGGAAGGAGCCGAGGAAGGACAACACGCCGTGTTTGAGGGAGGCGAAGAAGCCGGCCGACGCCTTGGGCTTTTCCATTTCGGGAGACGCCACATACAGATAATCCAGCTCCAAAGGCTGATCCCGCGCCTGCAGAATCCAAGCCGCCACGCCCGACAGGTTTTCCTGGAACTTGCTCAACCGGCCGGCAATGGTGTTTGGCTGTTTGATAAAGCTGCGGAGCTGTTCCACAAAGCGATCCAGGATGGCCGCCTCCGAGCCCTTGGAACCGGACAGGGCCTCCAGCTTATCCCCCTGCTCCTCCAGGATAGCCGCCTGCTCCCTGAACACGGTGAGCAGCTCGGGGATTTCCTTGTCCAGCGCGTAATCCCGGTAGGTATCCGGCTGGGTGCTGGTGATCATGATGATTTTCCGGTACATCTCGTTGAGCTTGGCCTGGGACTCGGTCAACAGCCGCAAAATCTCGGCCGCTTCCCCCAGCGTCGGCTCCAGCCGGACGGTGTGCTTTCCCTTCTTGAGATAGAAAAGGGCGGTCCCGCCATCCACTTCCGGCTCCAGGACCTTCCAGCCGGAGCCATAGGAAAAGGAGAGGGCCTTCGCCTCCTCAAAGGGCACGGCGTCGTCTATGTACAGCTTGCGGCTCACCGCCAAGCCCTTTAAATAGGATTGACGGTATTTGAAGCCCAGCTTGTATAGGCCGTCCTCCGGCACCTCGATCTCCCATGTCACCCACTGGGTCGGCTTGACCCAATTGGCACCGCCCATGATGTTCATCCTCATGTAAAAAGGATCATAGGGCTGGGTGGCGGGACTGGAGCGATCCACACCGGGATGCACCATTCTGTCCGTTTTATACAGCGCGTTTTCCGCCTGCACCTGATAATAGAAATCCGTCGGCGAAGAGGCGGTGGGATAGAGGGTTTTGACTTCGCCATATGCCGCCGCCGTTTTCGGAGCCGTCAGGACAAGGCTGGCCAGCACGAACGGCTCCCGCAGGACGGTGAGGGTGATGGTGTGCCGCCCCTCCTCCAGATAAAAGATATAAGGCTCCGGATACATCCCGTCAGAGTCGGAAAAATAGGCCGTCTGCCATTGGAACAGCTCCGTCTGGCTGGGCGATACCTCGTTGCCGACGGCATCCTGATCAAAACGGCCGTCCTCATTGGCTTCATCCCTGAACAACCGCGGAAAAACAAATTTTTCCGCCTCCGCGAAGGGCAACTCACCGTCGATTGCCAATTCCAGCTCGATCCCGCGGCTATGGCCCTTCAGCGCCTGGTACTCCAGTTGGAGCTGATACAGGCCGCTTTGGGGGATTTGGATGCTCCAGGACACTGCCCCCTCCTCGCCGGACCACTCCAGCACGCCGGTTTTGCCGTCGTAGCTGTCCAAGACCTTGACCTGCGCGCCAGCGGCCTGATAATTTTCCGCACAGGAAAATATCAGCTTCTCCGCCCCGGCACCACGGCCGGCATATCTATCCCGGTAGGCGTCATAGGTCTCTCCACCAGGCGCGGAAGCCGCCGTTTCTTCCCCGGTTGGGACTACGGCTTCGGCCCCGGCGAGGGGTACGTTTGTCAGGCACAGAACCACAGCCAGGGTTGCGGAAAGCCACTTTCTGTTCATTAGGCCGGTCCTCCTGCTTTCTCAATGAAGGTCTGAGCGACACAGCCGCTCACGGTAAAAATGTTGCATGCCAGGTCTTGCCGCTGTCCTCATACGCCGTTCCCGGAAGAAACGGCCTCCTTTTTACCGCCGCATTGCTTTTCGGAAGCAATTTTAATTATAGCGAAAGACCGGATGCTCGTATTTGATAAAGACGTTAAAACATGTTAACTGTTTTTATGTTTTTACGGTTTTTCCGCTTTGTTTTACCATATTCTCCCAATTGCCACATTCCACAGAAAGCGAATCCTCTTCTTTCTCACATTGAGCACATTCCTCAGCATTTGATATTCCTGGCGTTGCATTTAACCGAACTTAATATTATATTTATCACATTTTATGGAGTTTATATTTTCTCTTTTTTGTGTATTGACACCAAAAGTGCGGGATGCTAGACTTAAATCGCTTTCGGAAGGCACCATCGCTGGATAATCAGAGGTATTTAGCAG
>CAKTXU010000370.1 GCA_934630995.1 uncultured Eubacteriales bacterium | reverse complement strand
TGCTATTTCACAGCATCTGCGCACATGGCGTCGATCCTCTTTCACTCGGTATATGTACCCCGGAAAAGCGGCGGCTTGTCATTGCGGCGTATATATGGCAGTCAATATTTTCTCCCCGTCACAGCCGGTATCGTCGTACAATTCCTTCTTATAGCCCATGTTGTTGTGCAGCAGACACAAGTCGAGCAGACATAGGAAAATGCCCATATCGATCCGATTATAGTATGCAACCCGTGCGGCGGGCATGATACCGCGCTTGCCGGGCTTTTGATACCGGTAGACTTTGAGTATTTCATCGGTATGCTCCACCAACCAAGGCTGCGTGTTGCAAGCGCTGGGCGCAAACCGGACAATCTCCGCCACGCCTTCAAGGGGGACTCCCCTCCAGATGTCTTCGACAGGCTTGCGCCTGCTTTTCAGCATATCCTTTCTGAATTTCTTTTCATCATCAATCTTCGCTATTGCCATCATGATGACAAAATCCAGCCCTTCGAAGGTGGCTTCTTTTGCTTGACCGCTTCCAAACCACAAGGTGCCGATGTTTCGCGAAACAAGCTCTAGTTCCAGCTGTTCACCCAAATACCCGATATTCTGTAAGTAGTTGCCCTTTTTCTCGCTGTAAAACAGAACGCAGTATTCCTGTCCCCGCCTGCAGGCTGTTTCCTTTGCAGGAACAATTTTGACAGCTGTCCGGATTTTCGGATCCAAGGGCGTATACGACTTGTATTTTTTCTTGACGGCTTCGAGCTCCTCCGGAGATATTTTTTCATTCCCGCTGTTTCTGAACAGATGAAACGACTTCCTTTTGTACAGCATTCTGTAGAACAATTCCGCCTCGCTATTCATTGAAAGGCTCCCTTCTTATCCGCGAATTCCAGGTTGTCTTGATCCCGCCTGAAATGGCTTCGGCTTTTTGCAGGGCTTTACCTTGTCGGCCCTTTCATCATAGCGGCCCGATGCGGCCCGCGGGAACGGAACAAACCGGAATCCTCATCTCCGGCCCCTCAGATAGCGGACGGCTATCTGCGTCCGGTGCTGCAGGCCGGTCTTTTCCAGAATCATGGATATATGGTTGCGCACCGTACCGTCGGAGAGAAACAGGCGGGCGGCAATCTCCCTGTTGGAGAGTCCCTCCGCGATGAGGGCCGCCACCTCCAGTTCCCGGGGCGTCAGCAGCGAAAACACATCCTCCGCGGGAAAAACGGTCCTATCCCGGATATAAGCCAGAATATCCTGCTGAAAGACGGTCCCCCCTTCCGCCACCGCCCGGACGGCCGCCAAAATGCGTGGAGCGGGGCTGTTTTTCAGGATATAGCCCCGCATATCCATCTTCAGCGCCCGCAGGATAAATTCGCTCTCATCAAAGGTGGTCAGCAGCAGCGGCGCCGCCAGCCCCTCCTCCAGAATCCGCCCGGCCGCCTCGATACCGTCAAGTCCCGGCATCCGGATATCCAGCAGCGCCACATCAGGGCGCACCCTCCGGCAGAGGGATACCGCCTCCTCACCGTCCGCCGCAACGCCCTCCACCGCCATATCCGGCTGGCTTTCAAGGATCATCTGCAGTCCCTGGCAGACAATGGGATCGTCGTCCGCCAGTATCAGCCGTATCACAAGGCCGCCCTCCTTCCACGCATTGACTCATGTATTCATGGGAAAAAGCTGTACGATGGAAAAGCCTCCCGGCCCCTTTTCACAAAAGAACCGGCCACCGGCCAGGACAACCCGTTCCTCCATGGCCTCCAGTCCCATGCCCTTCTTCACCGCGACGCCATCCTTCCAGCCTCCAGCCTGTGCGCCGTTGTCCCGGAATTCCGCCCGGACAATTTTGTTGGCCGCCGTCACCTTCACGCTAAAGGCGGAGGCGTTGGAGTGCTTGAGCAGATTGGTCAGCGCCTCGGTCAGGTTCTGATACACACAGCTCCACACCGCAGGAGGGATCTCCTCCGTCCGCCCCTCCCGCCGGAAGGCGGTTCTCACACCGTGGATTTCGGAAAAGCGGGAGAGGGCGGCGGTAATTTCCTCCGGCCCCGCCTGGGCGGGGGAACGCTCCTCCCGCAGGGAAAGGCGGATGTCGTCCACCGCCTCCCGGAGATTGGACGCCGCCGTCTCCACCGATTTCCGCGCTTTCTCCGGGGCGGAATCCAACTGGAGCAGCGCCGCCTCCAGCAGCAGGACGCTTCCCGACACCCCGTGTCCGATTTTATCGTGAATCCGGGCTGCCAGTCGGTTGCGCTCCTCCAGCCGGGCGGTATACTGCAGCGTTTTCATCAGCCGCCGATCGTCCCGGAGGCGCCCGGTCAGCCCGTCAATTTCCTCCCGGGATCGTTCCAGAGCGGCTCGTGCGGCACTCAGGCGCTCCACATACCAGCGGGCGAACAGCAACGGTACCAGCAGGGCGGACGCCACCGCCGCCCGGACGCTGTCGGGGGGGAAAAGCAGTACCAGCAGAACCAGGGCGGCGGCTGTCAGGCCGTACATATACCGCCCGGCCGACCTGTCGGCCAGCTCTGCGATAAGCACCGCCAGCAGGGGCAGCATCCCCCCCGGCTGCAGCAAAAGGGAGGCGAAGGCCGCGGCGGCGCACAGTCCTCCGGCCAGCCGCGGGACGCGTCCCGTCCAGCGCAGGAGAAAGGCGGCGGCAAAGGCACAGGCAAAGCACAGACCCGCCACCACGCAGCGGGCCACCCCCCATTCTTCTGTCAGCAGAGCCAGGGAGAGAACCGTACCGGTCAGTTCCATGCCGAAATAAAGCGCGTCCTTTTCCCGCACCGTGCACCCTCCCTGTCAAGATACTTCCCGGTCAGGCCGTCCCGGCGACGGGACGGCGCTGGGAAAAGCGAATGGCCGCGATGAGAAAGCTCAGAAGCGCAAACAGGCCGACAGCCGCCGCATTGATACCCCAGCCGTAATCCGGCGACGCC
>CAKTXU010000369.1 GCA_934630995.1 uncultured Eubacteriales bacterium | reverse complement strand
CTGGCCGCTGCTTTTCAGAAAATCCGGCGGCTGGACAGCCGTGAACTGGCGGCCTGTATGCAGCCCTATGACGAGGCGGCGCGGCGCACCCGCCGCCTGGCACGTATGGGCGGCGTCTCCTTTATGGCGAACAACGACATCATGCAGCTTTTTAACAGCCTGCTCCTGCTCGATCTGATTCTGTATGAAGTCCTCAAAATACGGCTGAGCGCTCTGCGGGAGGAGGTGTTTGCCGTCCATGAAGGCATCGGCCGGATCGATGCGGCCATCGCCGTGGCCTCCTACCGAAAAAGCGTGGCCGTGACCAGCGAACCGGACATCCGCTTCGAACCGGACGCCGCGCCCTTTCTGGCAGCCGTGGAATTGGTGCATCCCCTGCTGCGCCATCCCGTGGCCAATACCGTCGAGCTGGACTCCTCCCTGCTGCTGACCGGCTCCAATGCATCGGGGAAATCCACCCTGGCCAAGGCCATCGCCCTGAACGCCGTCATGGCCCAGGGCATCTGCACGGCTTTATGCGCCTCATATACCGCCACAGCCTTTCATATCTATACGTCGATGGCGCTGACCGACGATCTTCTGGCGGGTGAAAGCTATTTCGTCACCGAGCTGAAAGCCTTTAAGCGCATCCTGGAGGCGGCGCAGCGCGGTGAACGGGTGCTGTGCGTCATCGATGAGGTGCTGCGGGGCACCAACACCGTGGAACGCATCGCCGCCTCCAGCACCCTTCTGGAATACCTGTCGGGCCGGCCTCTCCTCTGTATCGCCGCTACCCACGATATCGAGCTGTGCTCCCTGCTGGACGGTCATTTTACAATGGCGCATTTCGAGGAGGCCATTGTGGACGGCCAGATCGTTTTCGATTACCGGCTTCTCCCCGGCGCCGCCTGTACCCGCAACGCCATCCGCCTGCTGGGGCAGATGGGCTTCGACGGCGCTCTCGTCACCGCAGCGGAAAACCGCGCCGAAGGCTATCTGGAAAAGGGGCACTGGTAGACACACGGCGAAAGCGGACGACTCCTCCAGCCCGGCGGCATGGTTGGCGTCGTCCGCTTTTTCAGCGTCATGTTATCCCGCCCTTAATCCGCGTATTCCAGCATACGGCGGCGGTAGTGCATGTAGTTCTCAAACGATACCTCCTCCGGCACCCCGTGATCACAGGTGGGAATGTAGCCGCCCCGGCGGCGCATGACCGGAAGGATGCGGTCGAGATGGCGGTCGATATCCTCTTTGCCCGCGGCCAGCACACGCTTATCGATGCCGCCGGACAGCAGCAGATCCGGCCATTTTTCGGCGGAAGCCACGATATCGGAGCCTGCGGCGGCCTCGAAGGGGCTCATACAATTCATGCCGATGGCCTCGCGGTACATATCGATAACCGGCCAGCAGAAGCCGTCGGTATCCACCTGGATGTTCAGCCGGCGGTTTTTATCCAACTGCCGGCCGCGGATGTTGTGAATCAGCTGCTGATAGTAGGGGAAAAGGAACTCCCGCATCATGTCGGGGGAAATCAGCGGCCCGTGGTTGTAGCAGATATCCTCCGCCAGAAACACCTCATCGTAGCTCACCGATAGCTGGATTTGGGCGGTGACGCTGTCCGCCAGCTCCAGCCAGGTCTGCATGCAGTCGTGAATCAGCTCGGGCTCGTCATAAAACAGATAGCACAGATCCTCCGGCCCCATCAGGGAGCGCAGATACATATATCCGCCGATGATCCGCTGGCTGATAACCTTGCCTTGGCGGGCTGCCTGAACAGCCGCTTCCACACATCCGGCCGTCTTCCGGATCCGCTCCGGATTCTTGGGTTCCAGCCGCCACTTCACGCCCTCCTGCCAGGTCTTCATATCCATCACCGGGCTGGAGAGATACTCGGGCATATAGCCGGAGCGCCGGCCCTTGAAAAACAGCACGTGCCGGCCGGCAAAATCCTGCACCACCTCATGATCGCCCCGATCCTCGATGACCTTTTCCTCAAAGATGGGGCTGAACTCCGCCTCGCACCAGCCCAGGTTCCAGATATCGAACTGGCCTGGCTCGTCGAAGCCGAAAACGCCCCGCAGATAGGCGTCGTAATCGGCCACCGACTCCCGGGGCTTGAGATACCCTTCTTTAATCCAGCGATCGAGACAGTAATATCCAAATTCCTTTTGATAGAGGGGCGCGCCGGGCTCCCGGTCATAAAAAGCGCGGATTTTGCGGACGGCCAATTTCTCTCTGTCTTCCATCTTTACAAGCCTTCCCTTCCGTTATATACTGGATATATACATTTTAACGTCGAATTTCCGGGAAAACCATGGATATTCGCGCCTGTTTTATATCAAAATCGGAAAGGGCCGTCGTCATGTTCGTCGACTTCTTCAATCCGGGTCAGGGGGAAGACTCCCTGTCCGTCCGCCTGCTGGGTGTTTTTCATCTGTGCGCGGACGCCACCTACCGGGTTCATCATCCCGGCTACGCCGCGGGCAGCGGGGTACTGGTCGTCACCCTGGCGGGGGAAGGTCTCGTCCGGTTGGGGGAGGCCGTGCTGCGCCTGGAGGCGGGGGACTGCCTGCTGATGAGCCCCCGCGGGTTCTTCGATTACCGCTGTCCCGGAGAGGGGTGGGAATTCTGGTGGTTCGAGTTTTCCGCCGATGCCTTCGATTTCGGCTCCGCCGCCGCGGACCCGGAAGCAGGCGGCTGGCGGCGCTGGAACGTCCGCCCGCTCCCTCCCCTGCCCGATCTGTTCGCCGAAGCCCTGACCCGGCTCAAGCAGGGGGAGGCCGGGACCGCCTCCTCACTCTTCGCCGCCGCCCTTTCCCTGCTGCGGCAGGAGAGCGCGCCGTCAAGAGAGGCCGACCCCGACGCCGACCGGTTCCGCCGGGCCGACCGCTATATCCGCGCCACCCTGGAAACGGTGACTGCCGCCTCCCTGGCCGATGCTTTCACGCTG
>CAKTXU010000368.1 GCA_934630995.1 uncultured Eubacteriales bacterium | reverse complement strand
GAAATACGACGTGCGACTGACCCTTACCGCCCCGACGGGGGAGGAGGCCGTCGTCGAGGGCTGGATAGAATGGCTGAACGGCGGCTGGTTCAATTGGAGCGGGGCGGATCATACTGTCTACTACAGCACTACGTCCCCCGCTACCACGGCCACCGTCACGACCGGGCCGCAGACCGATCCCTCCAATTTTCGATAACGGCTGTTAACATAGCCTGAGAGCCTTCCCAGAAGAAAGGCTCTCAGGCTATGTTTGACTATTTCAGCAGCTGTTCCACCGCGGACCGGGGCTTGACGCCCACAGAGCGGGATACCGCCCGGCCGTTTTTGAACACCAGCAGGGTGGGAATGCTCATGACCCCGTATTGCTGGGCCAGCTCCGGCTCCTCGTCGATGTTGATTTTGACCACCTTGACCTTTCCTTCCTGGGCTGCGGCCACCTCGTCCACGATGGGCGACAGCATCCGGCAGGGCCCGCACCAGGGGGCCCAGAAATCCACCAGGACGGGCAGGTTGGAGGTAAGAACTTCTTCAGCGAAATCGGTTTTATGGACAGACAGAACAGACATGGTCGGTTCCCCTTTCTTGTGTTGTTGTTACCAGTATACGTTCTTTCCCCCGTCCCTTCCGTGACCAGGTCACATTGGACGTTTTTCCCGGCGGAAGCAGAGGAACCAGTCGAGGCAATACTGATCGTCGGTCTGGTTTTCCATTCGCTCCCGGGCGGTGCCGCAGGAGCCGGCGGTGGGGACGATGACATCGTCTCCCGGCCTCCAGTCGGCGGGAGTGGCGCAGGCGTCGGCATCCGCCTTCTGCAGCGCCTGGACCAGCCGCTTGATTTCGTCGAAATTGCGGCCGGTGGACAGCGGGTAATAGAGCACGGCACGGATTTTCGCCGCCGGATCGATGACAAAGACGGCCCGCACCGCCTGGGTGTTGGAGGCGCCCGGCTGCATCATGCCGTATTTATGGGCCACCTCCATACGGATATCCTCGATCAGGGGGAAGGTTATGTTGATGTTCTTCTTGCCGTTCCATTCCAGCTCCTGGATTTTCCGCAGCCACGCGATATGGGCGTAGAGAGAATCCACCGACAGGCCGATTAACTCGGTGTTCAGCGCCCGGAACTCCTCTAGCATGGAGCCGAACGTCATGAACTCCGTGGTGCATACCGGGGTGAAATCGGCGGGATGAGAGAACAGAATCACCCATTTTCCCCGGTAATCCTCCGGAAAATGAATCACGCCCTGGGTGGTCACCGCCTCAAAGGCCGGGGCGTCGTCTCCGATCAGGGGCATGCGGTTCATCGTGTCTTCCATAGGTACAGACCTCCTTTATTTTTTACGGGGCTTTTTCCCTGTGGCTAACTATATCGCGTTTTCCAGAATATGACTGTGATATTGTCACACTAATAGGAATTATTCTTAATAGTGAAACGGCAAAAAACGGGCCGTTAGGCCCGTTGAACAATAGGGCGGTGCCGCCGCCACGATTACCGCAGGCTGTCCGCCGCCAGGACGGCAAGCCCCGCCTTATCCGTCAGGGCAACGCCGCCCCGGGACAGGGATACCAGCCCCTTTTCGTGAAGATATTTCAACATACGGGTGACTACCTCCCGGGCGCTGCCCAGATGGCGGGCGATTTCCTCATGGGTGAGCCGCAGCTCGTCGCCGCCCTGCAGCCCGCTCTCCTCCAGCAAAAACGCCGCCAGACGGGCATCCATTTTCTTGTTGAGCACCTGATCGAGCACCCACATCACCTCGGAAAAGCGGGAGGCCATCAGCTCGCCCGTGTAATTCGCCACCGGCGCGGATTCGCGCATCAGCGCCTGATATACCGGCGCGGGAATCTGCCAGAAGGCGGTGGGCTCCTCCGACTCGACGATGATGTCGAACTGAATGCTGTTCATGATGCAGGAGGCGGAAAACAGACAGATGTCCCGCTCCAGCAAGCGGTACAGGGTGATCTCCCGCCCCTCATCGGAGAGCACATACGCCCGCAGGCGGCCCTGGGTCACCAGCAGCAGGCCGACGCAGTCCTGGGAGCCGTTATGCACCACGGTTCCCTTCTCCACCCGCCGCAAAGCGGCCGCCTCGGCCAGCCGTCTCCGCTGGGCCGCCGTCAGCGTCTCCCAAAAAGGAAAATACTCGTCGATCGCCATCGTCTTCACAGCCTGCCTCCTTTTGCATCGTATACCGATTTCCGTTTTCATCCGCTTACAGCATAGCACCCGGGGCGCCGTCGCGCAAGAGGCAGCCCGCTCTTTTTACCCCATAACGGATAAAAGCCGGCCGCTAAAGCGGCCGGCTATCTCGTTAACAATGGTTACTTCACATTGAAGCAGGTTCTCCGCGGCTCATAAACGCAGCCGCCGTAAGGGAGGAGGAATTCCCGTATCCCGCTGGAATAGGGGGCGATGTCATACTGCTGGTAATAGACGACGATTCCCTGGGGGGTGCAGTAAAAGCTGTCTTCGTTCAAGGTTTCCGCCGCCAGCGCGTCCGCGTTCTCAAAATAAAGGGCGGGGTTTTGCGCGATTTGCCGGCGCACCTCCCGCAGGATCACCTCTTTGCAGGGTTCAGCGCAGCCGAATAAATCCCGCAGCCGGATCCGGCTGCATTTCTGCAGGTTCCACGTCTGGGATTCGCGGACGGTGGAACCGTGCGCCCCGCCGGTGAATTCATAGCGCTCCTCATACAGGCTGAGGATGCAGCCGTCGTTATAGGTCACCCGATAGGTGGTCAACACCTGGTAGACCATCGTCGGAAACCCGTCCTCCGCCGCCTGCTCCGCCTGTTCCACCGCGGCGGGGTACAGCTCCTCCTCCACATGCCTGCGGATTTCCAGCGCCTTCATCTGATAATACCGATTGATTGCCGCCACAGCCAGCTGATAGGCGGCGGATTGAAATTCCGGATAGTCGATTTGATAGGTCAGAACGGTGA
>CAKTXU010000367.1 GCA_934630995.1 uncultured Eubacteriales bacterium | reverse complement strand
ATCCAGCACAGCGGCGGGCCGACCGCCGAGAAAATCCGGTTTGTTTTTCTGGAAAAACTCAACGGCCGTGCGGGCAACCGCGAGATAAGCCGGGGCGTCCTCCCTGGCGAGGTCGGCGGCGGTGAAGCCCTCGATCGTGGGCAGCACGCCCCACAGCGTGTTGCGGATCAGGTTGAATTCAAACTGTCCGATGGTGTATGCCATGCTGCAGTTGGAGCCGTAGGTCAGCATATGATCGCCGTAGATCATGTTGAACAGGGGGATAGACTCACCGTACAGGCTGCCTGCAAAGGTGGGAATAGTCTGGGTGTTTGGATCCAGAACAAGAAAGATGTCGAACACGTTGCCGTAAACCTCGCAGCAGGATTCGCTGGTGAGAATTTTATCGTTGCCGATCAGACAGCGGAGCTGGCGCATCATATCACAGTAGGATTCCGCCCACCAGGTTCCGCCGCCGACGGGATGCGGGTGGCTTTCATCGAAGCAGAGAGTGGCGTTGAAAGAGGCTATTTGATCCACATACAGCCCGTCGAAGCCCATACCCAGGACATATTTCTCTCCAAATTGGACTACCTTTTCCCGCCAAGCTTTGGTTCCCGGGCACATGGCGCGCAGGATGGTGATGAGGTTCCATATCTCATTGAGCATCCCGCCGTTCTCGTCCTTGATGGCCGAGGCGGCGGCGTTTTCCTTTGCCCAGCAGGGGGTGTTCTGATCCCAGAGCCGGCCGTTGACATAGGGGATTTTGACGATACCGATCTCGTCGAAGGCCTTGTTATAGGCGGCCAGCCGCTCCGGCCAGTCGGTGAGCTCCGGATTTTCCGGATCAATATACTCCGGATAGCCCACGTCGTGCCGGCCCATATCCCAACCGTACCAATGCAGGCCCAGCGCGCCGTTCAGCTCCTGCTGCAGTCGGCGGGAGGTTTGCAGATACTCTTCCGTCCGGCTGCCCAGGTCGATGCTGCCATGGTTTATCCTCCAGAGGTCGGTCTTCAGCAGGTTTTCCGGCAGATCGCGCGCAGCGATGGCGGGCGGGCACCATTTTTGTTGCAGCGCCCAGCGGCGGTAAATCCCGGCGCAGGTCTGCCAGTCCCCCTCAAACAGGGTAACGGCCGCAGCAAAGGGGGAGCTGTAGCGGCGGCGTTTCCCCATCTCCTCGGGCGTATGGGTGACGCGGTATTCAAAGGAACGGCCGTCCTCGCCCAAATCTAGGCCGATGGTTTTGATATCGGCATCCCGGTCGCGGGTGGCAACATACAGGCCGATGCGGTCTGTGTAATAGGCCATGAACTGGTAGGAATACTGCGCCGGATAGTCATTTTCATATTTGCCGCCGAACCGTCCCGCCCAGAAGGGGCCGTCCGGGAGCGGCAGCAGATTTTTGAGCGGGTTTTTGATAAGGAATCCGTTTTGCCAGGGAAGGACGAGAAAATCCCTTTCCCCGTCTTCGGACAGCAGCGGGATATTGCCGATGACGGGAAAGCGGACGGTGCGGATGGCCTCGTTCTCCAGCGATACGTCGATGGTCAGTCCGGGCATCCCGTCGGTATCCCGGCAGTGCACCGTCACCGACAGGCCGCCGCCCGCCCAATATAGATCGAGCGCTCCTTCCGCCCCCCGGCGGCTGCGGAAGGACAGGTGGGTGTTTGACGGGCTGAGTATCCGGGTTTTTCCAGCGCCGGCGGCCTCGACAGCCCAGATGGGATGCCCCAGTGAGATGAATTCGCCCAAACCGCCGATACCTACGAGATCGCCGTTTTCAGGATGGAACGTCAAGGTGCAGCCGCCTGCCTGAAAACACAGGGGGGTGTGCTGTTCTGTCATAGCTAATACGCCTTCTTTCTGCCGTCAGCAAAATGTGCGGGTGAACAGTGCGCGGTATGGTTTCATTATAGGGACGCCCCACCTAAAAAACAAGGTGTGTTTTCGCAACTTTTCCCGTTTTCCCGGATCGTGAAAAACATCAGGATATTTATACAAGTATATGCTCCGGCAGATATGAAGAGGGCTTCCCCGAATCAGGACCGTTTGCCGAACCTTTATAATAGAAAGCAGCCTGTTTTCCAGGGGTGCTGGAAAACGGCCTGACAACCGGCCTCGTTTTTATCCTGCACAAAAGTTGAGAAGAAAGCGGTTGAAATTTAGAAATTATACTAATAAGCTAGAGATGTGACAGAGGGGAAGCGTATGAAACAGAGAGTTACCATCGAGGATATCGCCCAAAAAGTGGGTTGCTCAAAAAGTCTGGTTTCACTGGCGCTGTCCAATAAATATGGCGTCAGTGAATCGGTGCGCTCAAAAATTATCATGGAAGCAATTAAAATGGGGTATGAATTTAAAAACAATAAATCGCATACAAGCGATATCCTCAGCAATCACCGAAAACGGATTTTTGTGTGTTTCCCCAAAAGCATGCTGGAGGATGATAATTACTGGATGGAAATCATCACCCATGTGGAGCAGCATTTGCGGCGCAACTTCTGTTTTACGCAGATTTCCAGCTGGGACAAGGATTCGGAGGCGGACGATCTGCCGTATACCTTTTACCGTTCCGGCTGTGACGGGCTGATCGGCTTTGCCACCGAAATCCCCCCGGACAGCATGAGCAAGCTTCAGGCGGTGGGCAAGCCGATGATTTTTGTGGATTCGGGCTTTTATATGCCGGGCCTGGTCAACGTCAAGGCGGCCAATCATAACGGCATGTACTGGCTGGCGCAGTACCTCGAAGGACAGGGCCACAGCCACATGTGCTTCGTGGGAGACGCCTCCCGCGAGGAAACCTTCGCCGAGAGGCGCGGCGGCATCCGGCGGTATGTCGAGCTCCACCCCCACATTCGCATGGATTATGTGGATTCGCCCATCGACAGCGACATATCCGAGTGGGTCAGCCTGGGGCATCTGCACCGCTATCTCGAGCAGGAGGATCGGGCCACCGTGCTTATTTGTCTCAAC
>CAKTXU010000366.1 GCA_934630995.1 uncultured Eubacteriales bacterium | reverse complement strand
GTCGGCAAAGGTGGTCAAGCTGATACAGTCCTACACCGGCGTGGTCAACAGGATGGTGTGGAGAAAAGGGTGAAATGAGCCCAATGAGCGGAGCACATCCGACGTCTCTGTCTGCCACTGTCACTGGACGGCTGCTGAAAAAATTCGCTTGACGAAAGGCGGCGGCTGGGGCTATGCTTATATAGCACGGGATATTGTCCCCCGGCTGAAGGCGAGAGGTGTCTTCGCCCAGCCTGAACGGCCGGAAGCTGGAAAGGAGTGTCAAGCGTATGTTTCGGTTTCCCATCGGCGTTATTCTCGATTCCTTCCGCGTGGATCTGAAAACCGCTTTGGACAAGGCGGTGTCCATCGGCGCGTCCGGCATTCAGGTTTATGCTACCCAGGGAGAGTTTTCCCCGGAGAATCTCTCCCAGGCAAAGCGGCGGGAGTTTCTCGATCTGTGCCGCAGCCGGGGGCTGACGATTTCCGCCCTGTGCGGCGATTTGGGGCAGGGCTTCGGTCATGAGGAGAAGAACCCCGCGCTGATCGAACGTTCTAAACGGATTCTGGAGCTGGCCAAAGACCTGGAAACCGACGTGGTGACCACCCATATCGGAGTGGTGCCGCGGGACAGCGGCACCAGGACCTATGCGGTGATGCAGAAAGCCTGCGCGGAGCTGGCAGCCTTTGCAGACAGTCTTGACGCGCACTTTGCCATCGAGACGGGACCGGAGCCCGCCGCCGTGCTCAAGGGCTTTCTGGATTCCTTGGATTCCACCGGGGTGGCGGTGAACCTGGATCCGGCCAACCTGGTTATGGTTTCCGGCGACGACCCGGTGGCGGCGGTACATACCCTGCGAAAATACATCGTGCACACCCACGCCAAGGATGGGAAGATGCTGCGCCGCGCGGACGCAGCGGATATCTACGGCGGCACCTTCGATCCGGCGCAGGGACACCCCTTTATCGAGCTGCCTCTGGGCGAAGGGGACGTGCCCTTTCCGGCCTATCTGCAGGCACTGGAGGAGATTGGCTATACCGGCTTCCTGACCATTGAGAGGGAAGTGGGGGAGAACCCGGAAGGGGATATCCGCGCTGCGGCGGATTTCCTCCGCGGGCTGTTGCGGTGAAAGCGGGGGTTGTGTGATGGAGAAGAGAATCCGTATCGGCGTAATCGGCGTCGGCAGCATTGCGGAAAGCCATATTGCGGGGTATAAGAGCGACCCGCGGGTGGAGCTGTACGCCTTCTGCGATATCAATGAGGAGCGCTTGCGGGAGAAGGGGGAACGGCATGGGGTGACGCGGCTTTACACCGATGTGCAGGATATGGTGAAGCTGCCCGAGCTGGACGCGGTGAGTGTCTGCACCTGGAACGCCGTCCATGCCCCCTGCGCCATCGCGGCGCTGGAGGCGGGCAAGGACGTGCTGTGTGAGAAGCCCATGGCCATGGATACGGCGGAGGCGGAGGCCATGCAGGAGGCTGCGCGGAAAAACGGCCGCCTGCTGATGATTGGCTTTGTGCGCCGCTTCGGCAACGATTGCGGCGTGGTGCAGGATTTCATAGAGGCTGGATACTTCGGGGAGCTGTATTATGCCAAGGCTACCTATCTCCGGCGCAACGGAAGCCCCGGCGGCTGGTTTGGGGAAAAGGCCCGCTCAGGCGGCGGCCCTCTCATTGACCTGGGGGTGCATGTCATCGATTTGGTGCGGTATATGGCGGGAAATCCGCAGCCGGTATCGGTGTACGGTGCCACCTTTCATAAGCTGGGGGATAGGCCGGGCGTGGTGCGTGGCGCAGGCTATGTTTCCGCCGGTAAAAGCACGGAGGATGTATTCGACGTGGAGGATCTGGCCACGGCGATGATCCGCTTTGACAATGGAATGGTACTGTCCATCGAGGCCAGCTTCAGCCTGAATATCGAAAAGGACGAGGGAAAAATCGAGCTGTTCGGCACTAAGGGCGGGGCGAAGCTGGATCCGGAGCTGACCCTGTACGGCGAAACGGCGGGTTACATGACCAACACCACCATCGCCACCGGGACGGCGCTGGATTTCAACGGACTGTTCGAGCGGGAGATTCATCACTATATAGATTGTCTCACAGACGGCACAGCCTGCCGCGCCCCGGCGGAGGACGGGACGGCGCTGATGCGGATCCTTCAGGCGGTTTATGAATCGGCGCGGACCGGTCATGAGGTAGTATTGGCTTGAAAGCGTCAACAGGATAAAAAAGCCGCTGTTTCTCTCCTGCCTGACAAGGATTGTGAAAGGGCAGGAGGGGAAACCGGGCAAAAGGGAAGGGCAGACAGACGGAAAATATCCGCCTGTCTGCCTTTTTGCTGCATTCTGTTGGTAATCCGGCATCATTCGGACACAACCGGTATTTCCGTGAGTATGGCGGCATGCGTACCGGACAGACCGTCAAGCACCAAGAAAGCGGTGCAGATTCTCCTCGGGCATAGGCCGGGCATAATAATACCCCTGAATATGGTGTACACCGGATTTTGCAATCGCCTGTTGCTCCGCCTGTGTCTCCACCCCCTCCGCCACAATCGACAGCTCATTGATGTATGCCATTTCCACAATGGATTTCAGCAACGCATATTGCTTCGGATTGGTCAGAATCTGCCGGGTCAGCGACCGATCGATTTTGATGATATCCACAGGAAGATTGGACAGATAGTTTAGGCTGCTATAGCCTATACCAAAATCATCCAGCGCAATATGGACGCCGGCCCGCCTTAGATTCTCCAGGGCCTGCGCCGCCTGGTCGATGGACTGGATCAGAATGCTCTCCGTAATCTCCAGCGTAACAAACCGGGGATCGATGCCGGTGGATCGGATCAGCTTCAGCAAATGATCGGCGCTGTTTTCCACCAGGAGCTGCTGCACGGAAATATTGACGCCGATCCGTTTCAGACCCAGCGCGTTGCCGTGGTCGTGCATAAACAGGCACGCCTGCCGGAGCACATAATCGCCCAGCTCCTCTACAATGC
>CAKTXU010000365.1 GCA_934630995.1 uncultured Eubacteriales bacterium | reverse complement strand
CCCTGCTGTCCCAATGCCACGCCGCAGCCTATACGGCGGAAACCTGCCGGGCGGATTTCCTGCTGGGCATCGGCGGCGGCTCGGTCATGGACGCCACCAAGGCTGCCGCCTGGCTCGCCGCCAACACTGTGGGCGATCCCCGGCAAATTTATAAGGGGCTGCGGCACCCTCCCCTGCCCGTCGCGCTGGTGGGAACCTCCGCCGGAACAGGCAGCGAGGTGACCGGTACCGCCGTACTGACGGTGGACGCGGACGGCCGCAAAAAGAGCATCAACGGCCCCCAGTGCTATGCGAGGCTGGCGTTCGCCGATCCCCGTTATACCGATTCTCTCTCCCGGACCTCCACCGTCTCCACCGCCCTGGATGCCCTGGCTCATACGGTGGAAGGCTATCTCAACCCGGCCTGCGGGGATATTCCCACCCTATGCGCGGAAAAGGCCTTTCCCCTGCTCACCGGCGGGCTGCAATGGCTGGCGGAGAACGACGGTTTACCCGATGCCGCCCTGCGCGACGCGCTCTATTATGGTTCACTGTGGGCGGGACTGGTGCTGAATGCCTGCGGCACCGCCTTTCCCCATCCCTTCAGCTACATTCTGACCGAGGAGTATCAGATACCCCACGGCATGGGTTGCGCGGTCTTTTTGCCCGCTCTGGCCGCACGGGCGGAGCGGCTTGTCCCCGACAGGGCTGCGCGTATGCTTGCCCTCTGCGGCGGCCGGGAATCGTTCTATGGCGTATTATCCGTCCTGA
Source organism: uncultured Eubacteriales bacterium (assembly GCA_934630995.1). GTDB lineage: Bacteria > Bacillota > Clostridia > Oscillospirales > Acutalibacteraceae > CAKTXU01. Next base: position 2,244 of record CAKTXU010000365.1, on the reverse strand, counting down.
CAAAGGCGGAGGTGACTATGACGCCGGAACAAATCGACGGTTATCTTTCCCGCTGGGAGGGGCTCAAAAATTTTGACCATACCCCCGGCGGCTTCACGCCCGGCGAAGGCGCCTCCCTCTTCCGGGAGCTGTTCCTGAAGCTATAAAGGCAGACGCAGCCCCCGCCGGCAAAGGTACACCGGCGGGGGCTATCGTTCTCACATCAGCGCGGCAAGCAGCAGCATTTCCCTGGCTTTATCATATACATCCTCAAAATCGGAAAGAGGAAGCGGATTCTCCCCCTTTCCCAGCTCCAGCGTGAAACCGGGACGGCCCATCTCCTCGATGAACCAATCCTTGAAGCCCCCGTGAGAAGCCAAGCCCTCCGGATCCGCCACCGTATACCCGCTTGTGGTTCCCATGATTTCAGCCATTACCCGGGCCCGGGCCGGAGTGTTGTCACCATAGCGCCAATAGATCTCCTCTCCCTGGGAATGGAGAGCCAGGACATGACGGAAGCGCGCCCGACGGCAAAGTTTGGTCAAGGCCTGCGTTTCCGGCTCACTCTCGGGCGCCGGTCCACGCCACTGCCGGGGGGAGGGGCCGTCTATACCGTTTTTTCGTTCCATCTCTTGCAATTGGAGCCAGCCTGCATTAAAATTGTGATTGATATCTACCCCGCGGGCGTTGGCCTGCCAGCGCCGGGGTTCATTGCCGCCAAGACAGGCGGTCTGCTCCGCGTAGGGCCCGGCCGCCTGCGAACCGTGAATGGCGATGTCCACTCCGTCGGGGTTAACCTGGGGAACGAACACCAGGCTGCGGCCCGCCAACGCCTGTCGGAAATCCATGTCCGCTATGCGTCCGTCTCTCTCCATCGCCTCGCAGATATCCTCGCACAGCCGCAGCAGCACCAGAGAGGTCAGCCATTCCTGTCCGTGGAAGGCAGCGGCGTACAACACCCGCTCCCGCCCTCCTCCCACCAGCAGGGCCATGATATCCCTGCCCAGCACACTGCGGCCCACCGGCACGGCGTCGAGAAAGCTGTACCGGCCCCGCAAGGCGTAAATCATGCCGCGGACCGCGCCCGAGTCGGCCGTCTGCGGCAGAATGAGTCTCTCCATATGCCTCCGCCTTTCCTTGTTCCCATATAAAACCCGTATTTCCATCATATTAAGACGGAGCCTCTAATATGAATCTCATCGAAAAGACCAGATCCCAAGAATACAAGTACCGGGGACGGATCATCAATCTCCGGGTGGATAAGGCGGAGCTTCCCAGCGGGCATATTGCCGGCCGGGAGGTGGTTGAGCATCCCGGCGGGGTTTGCATCGCAGCCCTGACGGCACAGAACGAACTGCTTTTTGTCCGCCAGTTCCGTTACCCTTACGGCGAGGTGCTGCTGGAGCTGCCGGCAGGCAAGCTGGACGGTCCGGAGGACCCGCTGGAGGCGGGCAAGCGGGAACTCAAGGAGGAGACGGGCGCCGTGGCCAGGGATTATACCGACCTGGGCAAGCTCTATCCCTCCCCCGGCTATTGCGCCGAAATTATCCATATGTACATGGCCACCGACCTGTCTTTCGGGGAGATGAGCCTCGACGAAGACGAATTTCTGGAGGTGGAACGCATTCCCCTCCGGCGGGCGGCCCAGATGGTGCTGGACAACGAAATCCGGGACGCCAAGACCCAAGCCGCAGTGCTCAAGGTCTATCTCAAGGTCATGGGCGGCTGAACCAAAATAATTATAGGAATAAGGCAGGTATCGATTCATGGATATACTCGCGACTCTGGCCGTGGAATTTCATCTGCGTCCCGGACAGGTGGAGGCCACCGTCCGCCTCATTGACGACGGCAACACCATCCCGTTCATTGCCCGCTACCGCACGGAGGTCCCCGGCTCCTTGGACGACCCGGTGCTGCGGGAGCTTTCTGAACGGCTCGTCTATCTGCGCAATCTGGACGAACAGCGGGAAAAGGTACGGGCGGTCATTGAGGAACAGGGCGCTTTGACTGAGGAACTGGCCGCCGCCCTAGACGGAGCCGCCACCCTGACCGAAATAGAAGACCTCTATCGTCCCTACCGGCCCAAGCGGAAAACCCGGGCCTCCATCGCCAAGGCCAAGGGGCTGGAACCCCTGGCCGACGCGATTTACGTCCAGGAAAAGGACAGCGCTCCGCCGCTGACGCTGGCGGAGGCGTATGTGAACGAGGAATTGGGTGTCCCCACGGCGGAGGAGGCGCTGCAGGGCGCGCAGGATATCCTAGCTG
>CAKTXU010000364.1 GCA_934630995.1 uncultured Eubacteriales bacterium | reverse complement strand
GAAATTTCGCCGGCTAGTCCGTGAGGGGCTGGATGCCTATCAAAAACGTGTCGAGAGAATTGAGGATGCGGATATCCGCTGCGGATTGCTGGATTTGCTCGAAGGTATTCGGGCGTATCATGCCCGAGCGCTGGAAAAGGTGCGCGCTAATGCCGTTTTATACCAGGCGCTTGAAAGGGTTCCCTTTGCCCCCGCAGCCACTCTGTATGAAGCGCTGGTGTGCTGGAATTTCCTCTATTATATGGACAGCTGCGACGATATAGGGCGGCTGGATGAGGATCTGGCGGATTTCTACAAAGGAGAAGATATGACGGCGGTTTTCCGCCGATTCTTTGAAAATGTAGACGCAAACGACGGCTGGACGGGAGCTCTTGGTCCCAACTATAATCCACTGACCCTGCAATGCTTGAAGGCGATCAAGGGATTACGCCGCCCCAGTCTGGAGCTGCGGGTGACGCCGGACATGCCACAAGAGATTTGGGAGGCGGCGATAGAGTCTATCCGGGCTGGCGGCGGTCAGCCGTCCCTTTACAATGAAGCCGCTTACCAGAAGGCCCTGGGCCGGTTGTTTCCAGAGATACCGCCTGAGGACAGGCTGCGCTTCTGTGGCGGCGGCTGTACCGAAACGATGCTTACGGGCATCAGCAATGTTGGGTCTCTGGACGCGGGTATCAATCTCGCTCTGCTCTTTGAACGCACGATGCGGGAAAAACTGCCCACTGCGGCGAGTTTTGAAGACTTTTATCAAGAATTTATCCGGGAGTGCCGTACGGAAATCGGACGTGTTCTGGAGGCCGTCAGCGCCTCGCAGGAGCTGCGCGCCCGTTTTCTGCCTCAGCCCATGCGCACCCTACTCATCGACGACTGCATAGACCGGGGACGGGACTTCAACAACGGCGGCGCGCGTTACACCTGGAGCGTCATCAATTTAGCGGGGCTTATCAATGTCCTGGACTCCCTTTTGGTTATCCGCCGACTTGTATTCCTCGACAGCGTGATGGACGGCGCCGCCCTGCTGCTGCGGCTTGAGGCGGGGGAAACCTTTCTGAACTATCCCGGTATACCGCGTCATGGAAATGACGAGGAAGAAGCCAATCGCCTGGCCTCGCGCTTATCATCTGACATCTGTGCCGTTTTCGACGAATATACCCCTTATTCCGGCGGGAGATTTCTGCCCTCCTCCATCCAGTTTACCACCTATGCGGATGCGGGCAGAGCCGTAGGAGCCACGCCTGACGGCCGTCGGAGCGGCGAGCCGCTTTGCGACAGTATCGGTGCGGTCCACGGCAACGACATCCGCGGCGTTACCGCCCTGCTCAACAGCGCCGCCTCCCTTTGCCAATCCTCCATGGCGGGAACGCCGGTCCTCAACCTCAAGCTGGATCCCCGCCAAACCGGAGTGGCACTGAAGCCGCTGGTACTGGGGTATTTCCGTAACGGCGGCTTACAGGTACAGGTCACCTGCGTTTCTCGTGAAGAGCTTTTGGACGCCCGTGAGCATCCGGAAAAATACCCTCATCTCATCGTACGGATCGGCGGCTATTCAGAATATTTCAACAGGCTGACACCCGAGCTACAGCAAACCGTTATAGACAGAACCGTTTACAGCGTTTAGGAGCCGCACCATGGAAAACACGGGCATTGTATTTGACATCACTCGCTTTTGTCTGCACGACGGTCCGGGTATCCGCACCACTGTATTTCTGAAGGGCTGTCCGCTTCGCTGCGTCTGGTGCCACAATCCGGAGTCGCAGAAGGGTACGCCGGAAATCCTGTTTGCACCGGAGCGCTGCCACCACTGCGGCGCTTGTGAAAGCGTCTGTCCCGTCCGTTGTCACAGACTGGAGGAGGCGCATCAGTTCGACAGAACAGCTTGTATAGGCTGCGGCCGTTGCTCTCGTGTCTGTCCATCCGGTGCCTTGCGTCTGGCGGGCAGACGCAGGACGGTGGACGAGGTGTTCCATGAGATTCGCCGGGATATAGCGTATTATGCGGAATCTGGGGGCGGTCTGACCCTCTCCGGCGGGGAACCTATGGCGCAGGCTGATTTCGTGCAGGCGCTGCTTCTGGATGCAAAAACGGAGGGAATCCATACCTGTATGGAAACCTGTGGCTATGCGCCGCCGATGGCTTTCCAGCGGATAGCGCCGTTGGTGGATTGCTTTCTGTTTGACTGGAAGGAAAGCAATCCGGAGATGCACCGGCACTATACCGGTGTTGATAACCGGCTCATCCGACAGAATCTTGAGTTGCTCAACAGTCTGGGCGCAGACATTGTCCTGAGGCTGCCCCTGATTCCCGGGTACAACGATACGAGGGAACACCTGGAGGGCGCAGCCGACACGACCCGTCGATATCCCGGCATTCGCCGGATCGAGCTGATGCCCTACCACCCTCTGGGCGTTTCAAAGGCGCGTGAGCTGGGGAGAACGGAAGTGGAAAAACAGCCTGTCATTCCGGATAAGGAAGTACTGGAAAAGGTTTTGACTGCGTTGCGTTCAAGTACAGCCATACCAGTAGAAGTCTGCATGTAATGATAAATAAAAACGCTTGCGGGCATACATCGTGGCCCGCAAGCGTTTTTTCAGGATTTTTTATTCCCCCTTTATCGTATGTCGTCGAGCGCTTGGAGTTCAACGGGAATTTCCACGGATAGAGCGAAGGAGTACAGGAGACACTGCCGTACAGGCAGGCCCCAGGTACGCTCAAGCGCCATCGCATAGATGCGGAGCTGGCCCTGATATCTGTGGACAAGCTCCTCGGGCGTTTTCACCCGATCGGTCTTATAGTCCACCACCACGAGGCCGCCCAGCTCCTCGAACACACAGTCGGCAATACCTTGAATCAGAACCTTCTCCGTTCCCGATTCTCCGGGAAGCCCCTGTTCAAAGATCGAAGCGGGGATATCAACCGTAAAATGATATTCCCGCTGTAAGCGGGGAGAAGCCTTCATCCGCCGATATATCCCACTGCGGAGAAACGCGCGAATTTTGGCAAGAGGCAGGC
>CAKTXU010000363.1 GCA_934630995.1 uncultured Eubacteriales bacterium | reverse complement strand
GATTTATTGGATTTGGCCATGGGCGCCGTCCTTTCATCGTGGAATGCGGAGCCGGGCTAGCCGGCCTCACAAACATAAAAGAGCGGGTTGCCCCACTCTTTCACCATCCAGTATTCACACTGACAGTTAGTATATCACAGAAAGCCGGGGATTGCAAGGCTTTTTCTCTTCACCGCCCGATATTTTAGAATTTTTTGGATTCCCCGTCCCACAGATTGCCGCGGGTTGGATAGAAACGTTCCCATCCTGCAGCCCGCACATACATCCCGGAAGAAACAAATAAATTGGTCCGGGACGCGGGAACGGCCCGCCGTTCCCGCGTCCCGGACCTCTATGAGGCACGCGATCAATCTTTAAAAAGCCGGTACGCTGCGCCGGCTGCGAGAGCCGCCGTTCAAAGCGCGATAGGCCCTTCCTTAGCAGGCCGGCCCCCCAGATGGCGGATTTCATCCAGCACATCTCCCAGCTGTTCGCAGAAGCCTAGCTCCATCGCCCTTTCCGCGAGGGTCAGGGCCCTGGATTGCAGGGTGGGACATACGTCCCGGTACATCTGCTGCAGCATTTGAAGGATCTGACGGTTGGTCTCCTCTCTGGCCGACACGGCTTCGGCAACCGCTTTGGCTTTGGCGTTGCCCGCGATGTCGGGAAGTGCGCCGGCGTCGGCCGGGACCATCTGTGCCAGAGTGCTGAGAGCGGCCTCTAAATACGAAGTGTCCGCCTGTATCCGGTCGATGCGTGTCAAAATCTCCTGCAGGGTCAGGGTCGCCTCAGACATCGCGGCTTCGGGCCTGTCATGGGCATTCGGATGCGTTGTATTTATCACGTCGGTTATGCTTTCCATGCGGTCGTCCATCCCTTCCGTTATCGGCGGACGCGCCAGACAGATGGTGTTTTCGTCGATAAAGCGCGCCCGTCCGTGTTTAACGAGCCCTCTGGCCCGTTTGACGTAGGTCGCTTCATACATCCGGCCGTACTCATCCACGACACGCACGTTTTTTTCGATGCGTGCCGCCCCCCTCTGTCCGGGATAAGTTGGCTGTGAAGGCTGTTTTTTGTGATGGGTGCCGTCCCCGCTTCCCTTTTAGTATAGACAGGCGAACAAGAAAAGTCAACAATAAGCGTCAGCCCATGGCCCGGCGGAGGGCCCCGAGGTAATCGAAGCCGTCCATGTAGCCGTGACCCGCCAGCACCAGGTTTTCCCTGGGGAGGATGAGCATAATCTGGTTATGCGCGCCGTTACCCTCGTAGCCCGCATCGTTCATCCAAAAGCTGTAGCCGTAGGCTGCCTCGCCGGGCAGGTTCACCTGATTGCGGGATGCCGCGTCCACCCAGGCTTCGGACAGGAGCCGCCTGCCCGCATAAACACCGCGGTTCAGGTAAAGCAGGCCCAGCTTGGCGATATCCGCAGTGGGCAGATAGAGGCCGGTGGCCCCGGAGGTTTCTCCCAGCGGACAGGCGGCCCAGGCATAGTCGGTAATCCCCAGTACCCCGAACAGCTCGTCATGAAGGAAGCGTTCCATCGTCTTCCCCGTGACCCGCCGGACAATACAGGACAGCAGGTAATAGGTGGAGTTGCTGTAGACGAATTTGGTTCCCGGCTCATAGGCCAGAGGACGGGACAACACCAGCTTCACCCAGTTGTTCTCCCCATAGGTGTAGCGGTCGGACTCGAAGAGGTAGCCGCTTTCATTGCCCATGGTATGGGTGAGTAGATGCCGGATTTTTACCCGTTCCAGCTTGACGTCGTACCCGGCCGGAACCTCTTCTCCGAAAAAGGGAAGGATGAAATCCTCCACCGTCAGCAGGCCGCTATCCTGCAGCATCCCGATGGCGGTGGCGGTGAAGTTTTTCGTCAGGGAATAGCAGTTCTGGCAGGGAGCGGTGGGCCGGAGGGTTTCCGTCTCCCATACCCCGTCCCGCACGCACACCAGCTCAAAAATATTGTCCCCGTTTTCGCGGATTTCCCGCGCCATTTTTTCCAGCATAATAGCAATCCTCCCGCTGTGCTTCAGTGGCTTCACTGTAGCACGGCGGGAGGAGGGTGTCAAGGTTTTGAAGGCAATAAGAGTCCAAGTTCAAAAGGCTCATGTAAAACCAAGGGTATTTGGCTGACGTCTTGTCCGCTTGTGTGAAGGTTAAGGATATTTTCACCCCAAATATAAAAAACATTATTGGTAGTGGTTGCAATAATCCAATTGGAATCAGTGGCAAAAGAATAGACGCTTTTCATGCGAGTATTATCCTCCGCCCGAATATTACCAGCTTCATATCCGTCTTGAGAGACTTCGTGCAGTTCGTTAGTTGACGTTAGATATAGAAGGTCAATGTAGTAATAAAAATCCTCTACCTGTGAGGCGATTTGCTTTCCGCCGTCTAAGAAATTCGCAGGTCTTTTCCCATACCCAACGCCTTCCACATAATAAGTTTCCAAATACAGATCGTTGGATTCGGTGAGATAGCAATATCCATAGTTGGTCACAGTGGCATCCTTAACATGGCTAGCTACTTTGGTGGGAGAATCAATGAATGTATCGCATCGGTAAAAATCCCCCCATATAAACAAGTCGCCTTGTGTGGTGATATAGTAATATAGTTTTTCTCCAACATCGGCATCCCGGACTTTATTAGCAAGAAGTTTAAGCTGATTATCCTGTCTTTCATAAAACTTTCCGTCTTTGGTAATTATGTAATCATCTGCTAACATCGCCACGTTTTCTATAATCTTTTTAGGAGTAGCATAGGAATAGCCAGATTTCACGCCATAGTAATAAACGGATCCATCTCTTGTTAGATAAGCCCCCCTTGCAATGTCCGCAACCTGCTCTGATAGGAGTACAGGCTCGTCGTGCTGTTTCCCAAAGGATTTAAAATCGTTCTTATAGTTATCATCGAAAGCCGAATAATTATAATTATATTTCATTCTGGTGCCGTCTTTGGTTGGAAGAAAACCAGAAACCATCAAACGTCCGTCCTGATAGAGTTTCATGTACATGCTTTCCGAATATTCCGCTCC
>CAKTXU010000362.1 GCA_934630995.1 uncultured Eubacteriales bacterium | reverse complement strand
GCGAAAAACGATAGATATTCATAAAGCTTGATCATGCCTTTCCAAAGAGCGTTTGAGTATGCGCAGCGGGAAGCGGATGAGCCTCCCTTTCCAGTGTATGCCCCGACCTGAAAAGAGTACACGCATACCGGTGTCAAATCCCGAGAGATACGCATAGGATGAAAGGAACACATTACTCACTGCTGTCAGGAGTGCTTCAACATGATTAAGATATTTATTGACCAGGGTCACAATCCACAGAATCCCAATGCGGGAGCGGAGGCCAACGGCGTACGGGAGCAGGATATCACCTACGCCGTCGGAGTGGAGCTGGCCGGACTTCTGCGGACGAATCCGAATTTTGATGTACGGCTGTCCCGCAATTCGCCCGATGAGCAGCTGGGCACCAGCAACGCCACGAGTCTGGCCGCTCGGGTAAACGCCGCTAACAGCTGGGGCGCCAACTATTTCATCAGCCTCCACTGCAATGCCAGCACCAACACCAACGCCTCAGGCAGCGAATGTTATGTTTACAGCTTCGGATCCCAGGCTTATAACCTGGGGACCTGGATTCTCGTAGGGCTGCATGATGTCACTGGTCTTCCCAACCGGGGGATGCGTCTCAATCCCAGCCTATTTGTTTTGCGGCGCACCAACATGCCCGCCGTTCTGGTGGAGATGGGCTATATCACAAACCTGCATGACGCGCGTCTGCTGTCCACCCGTCCGGACTTGTTCGCCCGGGGGATTTACAATGGAATACTGGACTATTTCGGATTTTAACACCTACCTGCTCAGGTCTGTACGAACACGGCAGGGGGATTGCAAACAGCGCAAGCGAAAACATGGTCCCAAAAGGCGGCGCTATTCCGCGGCTCGAAAGCCGTGAAAAGCGCCGCCTTTTTGTCCTTAGGATTGAGACAATTTCCAAACCAGTCAGCTTGAGGACATGACGCCCTATAGGCTGCCAAACAGAGGAAAAGGGTCCACTCTCGAGATATTCGGATATTCTCCTGATGACGCGGGTGGGCTGCAATCTGAAGCTGTGCCGTAAAGACCGCTCCATCCAGATGGAAAGAAACCGCCTGATATGCCGTTTTTCAGAGACGGCCGAAGGTGGTTAACGGTCCTAATGCTCACTGCTATGACGATTTTACCGCCTGTTCAAGATAGGCGCGCACCTGATCAAGCCCCTCCTCGCTCAGAGGGAAATCTGCCGGTTCGCCTACCTCGCTGAGCTCAAAGCATTTTTCTCCCGTCCAGATGAAGACGTGAAGAACCTCGCCCTCCGGGGCTATGCGGAAGCGAAATTTTCCTCGGCTGCCTGTGAAAACATTCCCGTATTGATAGAAACCGATGTGACGCAGATCCAGCATGGCGGCGACAAATCCTTTCAAACGCTCGAAAGCGGTTCGTTTTATCCAGTATATCACTTGACGGCGGAATTGCCAAGTATGGGCGGCAGGGTCTTGACAAGGGGGGCGCGGGCGATTATAATGGCCATAAATACAGAAAAGGGGATTTATATGAAAATATCCTCTGCTATGACAATGGTTTATGTAGTCGTCGGCTTGTACGTACAGGGTACAGGTCTTCTTTTGTTGTCATAGTCTGCCGGACACTGGAGAAACTTGGCAGCCTTTGGTGACAAAGGCTGCTTTTTTCGTGAAGGGAAGGAAATACAATGGTTGTCATTCTGAAAAAGAACGCCGAAAGGGAAAAAATCCATGCGCTGCTCACCCAAATTGAAACGCTGGGAGTGAGCACCAATTACAGCGAGGGTACCGAAGCCACGGTCATCGGTTTGGTGGGGGATACCTCCCGGGTGGATATCGACGCCCTGCGAGCCAACGAAATCATCGAGGACATTAAGCGGATAAGCGAGCCCTACAAAAAGGCAAACCGTCGCTTTCATCCGGACGACACCGTGGTGCAGGTGGGGGGAGTTTCCATCGGGGAAGGGCATTTCCAGGTCATCGCCGGACCCTGCTCCATCGAGACGGAAGAGCAGATGATGGACGTGGCCACCGCCGTGAAGGAGAGCGGGGCAACTCTCCTGCGGGGCGGCGCCTTTAAGCCGCGCACGTCTCCATATTCTTTCCAAGGACTGGAAGAGGAGGGACTCCGTCTGCTGCTGGCGGCGGGTCGGGCCACAGGTCTGCCCGTAGTGACAGAAATCATGGGAGAAGAGCAGCTGGATGCCTTCGAAGCGGTGGACGTCATCCAGGTGGGGGCGAGGAATATGCAGAATTTCCGCCTTCTCAAAGCCCTTGGAAAGTGTAAAAAGCCGATTCTCCTCAAGCGAGGCTTGTCCGCCACCATCGAAGAATTCCTGATGAGCGCGGAATATATCATGGCCGGAGGGAATGAGAACGTCATCCTATGTGAGCGAGGTATACGCACCTTTGAACCCATGATACGCAACAACCTGGATATCTCCGCCATTCCGCTGCTCAAGCGCCAGTCCCATCTGCCGGTCATCGTGGATCCCAGTCATGCGGCGGGCATCGCCTGGATGGTGGAACCCCTGGCCCAGGCCGCCGTGGCCGCCAAGGCCATCCCGAACTGCAACGTCTGCTTCGTGTCCGGCGCGGACATGCAGGCGCCGCTGACGGAGTTTCTCACGGCACTGAGCACCGTCGCCCCGCAGAGCATCGGCGGCAGCGTTCCGGCGGATGACTTCTACTGCATCCTGAAGTGAAGCGCTTTGCCCGCGGCGCGCTGACGCTCGCGTTCTGGCTTACTGTGTGGGCGGCGCTCGCGCTGCTCGTGCACCGGGAGCTGCTGCTGCCCGCGCCGTGGGTCGTCGTGCGCAGACTGTGCAAGCTCGCCGCCACCGGAGCATTCTGGCGCATCACGGCCGTGTCCATCGGCCGCGTGCTGCTCGGCGTGCTGGGCGCGGTCGTGCTCGGCGTGGCGCTGGCCGTTGTCGGCGCGTTGATGGTGTTTACCGTTTAATGGAGCATAGATAGAAAGGAAACGACTATGGAAAACAAAGCCGCTCAGATGGACAAGGTTTATAACCCGCAGGCCATCGAAGGAGA
>CAKTXU010000361.1 GCA_934630995.1 uncultured Eubacteriales bacterium | reverse complement strand
AGCGGGATGTACGCAAGCGGGTGCCCTATATTCTGGGCCTGGTGGGCTTACAGAATAAAGCCAGAAATTATCCCATGGAGCTCTCCGGCGGCGAGCAGCAGCGGGTTGGGTTGGCCCGTGCGCTGGTCAACAACCCCTCCTTAATCATCGCGGATGAACCCACAGGGAATATCGATCCGGAAATGTCCTATGAAATCGTGGAGCTGCTCAGCGAAATCAACCGGCGCGGCACTACCGTGCTCATGGTCACCCATGAACACGATCTGGTGAAGATGTTCCATCGCCGCGTCATCGAAATCCGGGACGGCTGTGTGGTTTCCGATTCCATCATGAACGGGGACTTCCCCGCGGGCGCCTATGGAGGTAGCTATGAAATTCAGTAGTTTTCGCTATCTCCTGCGGGAGGGCTTCCGCAATATCTGGCAAAACCGGTTTATGGCCATCGCCTCGATAGGGGTGCTGGTTTCCTGTCTGCTCCTGACCGGCGGCGCCTATATGATTTTCGCCAATATCGATCATGCCTTCGATTGGATATACGGTCAGAACGTGGTGGTGGTTTTTGCCGATTCCACCTGCACGGAGGCGCAGGTGGAGGAGCTGGGCGAAAAGCTGAAAAGCATCACCAACGTCGGCTCGGTGGAATTTGTCTCCAAGGACGAGGCTCTGGAGCGGTACGCCGACGATTTGCCCCCCGCCACTCTCGAGGAGATGCGGGGCGAAAACAACCCCATGCAGGATTCCTTTGTGGTGGCCTTCGAGGATCTGGAAAAATTTGACGCCACCCTGCTTCAGATAAAGCAGATTTCCACGGTGGAGGATGTGGCCTATAACGGCGATATCGCGGCGACCCTCTCCAAAATCCGACAGGTGATCCTGGCCGTGGGCGGCTGGATTATCGGGATGCTCCTGCTGGTGTCGCTGTTTATCATCGCCAATACCATCAAGCTGACGGTCTATAACCGCAGGCTGGAGATATACATCATGAAGTCGGTGGGCGCCACCAGCGGCTTCATCCGGCTTCCCTTTGTCATCGAGGGCATCGTCCTGGGACTCATGTCCGGCCTGCTGTCCTACGGTATTCTGTGGTTCGTCTATACTAGGCTGACCGGGATGTTCAACGTCGGCGGCAGCTTTATGTTCCGGCTCATACCTTTTGCCGATGTATGGTGGATTCTGCTGATCGGCTTCCTGGTTGCCGGTGTGCTGACCGGCGTGGCCGGCAGCGCCATATCCATGCTGATGGCCGTGCTGCTGGTTGTGGGCACCCCGGCCGCCTTTCCGTCGATGTCCGCGGGAGCGCTGACAGAAAACGAAATCAATCAGAAGCTGGATAAGCTGAAAAAAGAGCAGGAGCAGCTCAAAAAACAAATCAGTGAGAACAGCGGAAAGATCGATTCCCTTCAGGAGGATGTGGCCAACTACAGAAAGCAGATAAGCCTGGTGGTGGATCAGATAGAGCTGGTCAGCAACCAGATTGACGGACTGAATGCCAAAATCGTCGCCGCCGAGCTGGCCATCAAGCATCAGGAAAAGGAAATAGAGGAAAAAACAGCGGCCAACAAGGCAAACTATGAAAAGCTGAGCCGCCGCATGCAGGCTATCAACAAGGGGGGCAATCTCTCTTTCCTGCAAATGTTGATGGATACCGACAACTATACCGACTATCTGCTCAAATCCAAGCTGATGGAACGGATTGCCCAGAGCGATCAGGCGCTTATTGATTCCCTCGATAAGGAAATCCAGAACATCAATCAGGAAAAGGATAAACTCGCCGCGCAGATGGAGGAAATATCCTCCCAGAAAGCCGGTGTGGAAATAATTCAGCAGGAAAATGAAACCCGCAAGCGGGAGCTGGATTCCCTTTACAAGCAGGTGCAGAAGAAGGAACTGGAGCTGCAAAAGCAGGTCAAGCAGGACGAGGAAACCCTGAAGAAAAGGGAAAAAGAGGAGGCCGCGCTGGAGGACGAGCTCCGTAAGCTCAGCCAGCAGGGTGGCTACGACGGCAAATATACCGACGGCACCATGTTCTGGCCGGTACCCGCGGTGCACAATATCTCCTCCGGCTTCGGCATGCGCTGGGGCAAGCTGCATAAGGGCATCGATATCGCCAACGGCAAAGTCGCCGTTTATGGGCAAAACGTGGTGGCGGCGGCCGACGGCGTGGTGACCAAGGCGTATACCGCCGATACCTGGGGCAGCGGATACGGCTACCATGTGATGATTTCTCATGGGCAAGATACCAAAGGGCGGGAAATCGTGACCCTGTATGCCCACAATTCCAAAATACTGGTGAAGGTGGGCGATATAGTCAAGGGCGGGGAAACGGTGATTTCCAAGGCTGGCGACACCGGCAACGTGACTGGGCCGCATCTGCACTTTGAGGTGCGGGTCAACGGCACCCCGGTGGATCCCATCGCCAATGGGTATGTGAAGGTAAAATAAACAGGTGAAATGCGGCTCATGGAGGCGCGGAGAATTCCGCGCCTCCATGGGCTATGGTTTTATACGCCGGTGAACGGGAGGTTTCCGGCGGGAAAGAGAGGGGACATGGAAAAGCTGCGTGTGCTGTATCGGAACAGGCTTCTCGCTCTGGTGTCCGCGCTGGCGCTGACGCTTGCTTGTATGCTGGCCTCACCTGCCTCCAATGTGCGGGCGGAGTCGCTGAGCGATTTGGAGAAGGAGCTGAACGCCCTCAGGCAGGAGGAAGCGGAGATATTAAAGGAACTCAAAGCCGCCCGGAAGGACGCCGATTCCCAGAAGGCGTATCAGGACTCCCTGGATAAGCAGATTGAAAACACGGTCCGCCAGATTGAGTTGCAGGATGAAAAGATAAACCGGCTGGATACACAGCTGTTGGAAAAGAATGCCGCGCTCGCTGTACGGGAACAGGCGGCTGACGAGAAACGCGCCGACCGGCAGGAGCGGATAAATGAGCTGGGAGAGCGGCTTCGCCGTCTCGACAAGGGCGGCAATCTGTCGGCCCTGCAGGTGATTTTCGACAGCGGCGATTACGTGGGCTATCTGTA
>CAKTXU010000360.1 GCA_934630995.1 uncultured Eubacteriales bacterium | reverse complement strand
CGCAGCCGGACAGCAGGGCCAGGAGCAAACGGAGGGGGAGGAGCCGGCCCGGCGGCCGAACGGCGACGCGTCCCATCTGCTCAGAAGTACAGTCCGTTGTTCTCCAGCTCGTCGATCAGATCCCCCAGGATGTCCACATTGTAGGGGGTGATGATATAGGTGCAGTTGGCCACCTTCTTTATCTGTCCGTCATTGGCATAGGCCACGCCGCTGAGAAAATCCAGGATACGGCGGGCAACGTCCTTGTTGGCCGATTCCAGGTTGAGCACCACCGTGCGCTTGGCGTTGAGATGATCGGCCACGGTGCTGGCGTCGTCAAACCGCTCCGGCTTGACCAGCACCACCTGCAGCTGGGCGGTGGCATGGATGTTGACCACTTTATTATTCCGTTTCACGGGATCGGTGGAATAGATTTCCGTCCCCTTGTCCTCATTTTTGGAGACGAAGTCCATGCTGTCGTCCACGGATTCCTCCATGTCCAGCTCATCGTCCTCTTCCTCCGGATCTCCTATAAACCCCTTGATTTTGTCGAACAGACCCATGATGAAACCTCCTGCATTTTATTGATAGTCGCGTTTACCAAAGAGGGCCGATCCTATTCTGACCAGCGTGGCCCCCTCCTGTATCGCTTGTATATAATCGGAAGACATACCCATCGATAATATCTCCATACAGACATTATCTATGTTTTTCCCCTGTATGTCAATAAACAGTTTGCGCATTCGGGAAAAATACGCCCTTTTTTCCGCTTCCGTGTCGGAAATCGGCGGAACTGTCATCAGTCCGCGCACCCGGATGCCGGAAAGTTCTTTCAATTGGTGAAGAAGCTCCTCCGCCTCGTCCGGAGAAACGCCGGATTTGGCCTCCTCACCGCCGATATTGACCTCCACCAGCACGTCGGTACAGAGTCCTTTTTTTCGGGAGGCGGCGTCAATGGCGTCCGCTACCTTCAGACTGTCCACCGATTCAATCATATCCACCTGTCCGACAATCCGCTCCACCTTGTTGGTCTGCAGATGGCCGATGAGATGGACCGCCGCTCCATCAAGGCGCAGCGCGTCACGTTTGCCCAGGAACTCCTGCACGCGGTTCTCCCCTATCTGGGCGATGCCTTCCCCGATAGCCATATTGATGCGCGCGGGAGGAACCGTTTTTGTCACGCCCAGCAGGGTTATCTCCTCCGGCCTTCGGCCGCAGCAGGCGCAAGCCCGGACAATATCCTCCCGGATACGGGAAAGATTTTCCCTTAAAACCGGCAGAAACGCCCGGTCCTCAGCCTCAAGCGCCTCAGTGGATAACTTTTCCGTCATATAATCCTTTCCCTTCCGAAATGATTTCGTCATACAGGCGGAGATACGCCTTCTCATCGATTTCCCCGTCCGGATTTTCCGCCTTGATGGCGCTGACTTCTTTGCAGATGGAATATTCGGTGGTGCTGTATTCGATTTCGATTTTCCGGAAAGTCACAGCGTTTCCCATCCGAATATAGACACCTGTTTCATTGTTCTCATTGGTGCGCACCGCCGATGTGGGAACCCGCAGCCCCTCGTGATGCTTGACCTGGATCTGGATAGCCTCCCTGCGGATAGCGGAAAGCTCTTTCGACATATAGGAACACTTGAAGATGACCGCCGCCGTTCCCCCCCGCTCCCGATTGACCGCTGCCACCGTTACCGGGACAGCCTCCTTGGAGACAAAAGGCAGCCGGATTGTCAGAGAATCCCCCTCGTGAATGGCGGTCGTCTTTTCCACCGGCAGTACGCAGGTTAAATACCACTCATAGTCTCCTACCACCTTGCCCACCGCCGCTGCCGGAACATCGGCGGGCGACGCATTCAGCGCGGCGGCCACCTCTTCGGGGGTGAGGCCGGCGACGCCCGCGTAGGAGAGAGTATCCTCGTAGCCGTCGGCCCTGCTGACAAAATAGCCTGCCACCTCACTGGAGGTGATGGTCTGGCTGGAGGGATGGAGGGCCGCCGTCAAGTCGGCCCTTTTCTGTGTCAGGGCCGCGATGCGCTCCTCGAAATCAGTGGCTTTGCCGATGGTCATCTGCCGCTTGTTCAGCAGGGCCAGAAGCTGCTCGTGATAGCTGTACAGACTGGTGAAGGAGGCGGAATTTGTGGTATCCATCAAGCCTTCCAGGGCGTTGTCTATCTGCTTGTTGATAATATCGAGATTGACCCGGCCGGAGGTACCCTGTGACTGGATGGTCCTCAGCTGTTCGATTTCGGCATTGAGCTGATTTATCTGCTGCTGCAGGCGGGCATCGTTTTCACTCTCATATACATAGGCGATGGCGTCGTCCTTGGCGACACGGCTGCCGTTTTCAGCGGTGTAGTAGATATAGCCGCTGACTTCTTTGGTGAGGACCTTCTCGTTGCGGACAACAAACCCCTCGGTATCCACCGTTTCGTATACGCTGTAGGAATAGACTGTTTCAGTTTCAATAGGGGAGTAAAAAATTTGAAACGCCTGATATCCCACGTAGCACAGCAAAAATGCCGCCACCAAAATGGTGAGCAGCCGCTTGATAAACGCATCCATGCCTGTCTCTCCCTTCGTCCGGAATCAAAAGAGCTCCCGGCGCAGCAATGTGAGCGCGGTGTCCGCGAGAGCCGCGGCGTCGGGATAGTCGTCGATGTACAGAAAATGCGCGGCTTCCAGCCTAGCCATCCGGCGGAACCAGGTCAGCTGCCGTTTGGCGTATCGTCTGGTCTGCCGCTTGAGGTTCTCGACCGCTTCCTCCAAGGAAAGGACGCCTTCGAAATATGGCGCCAGCTCCTTATACCCGATGGCCTGGACAGCGGTGGAGCCGGACGACAGGCGCAGCGCCAGCTCCGCTTCCTCCAGAAGGCCCTTTTGGAGCATGGCGTCTGTCCGCCTGTTAATGCGGTCATACAGGACTTGCCTGTCCCTGGCATCCAGCACCAAAAGGCAGGCGGCATAAGGCGAGGGCTCCGGATGGGAGCGGCGCACCTGCTCGCTCATGGTCAAGCCGGTGGCATACAGCAGCTCCAGAGCGCGGACGATTCGG
>CAKTXU010000359.1 GCA_934630995.1 uncultured Eubacteriales bacterium | reverse complement strand
CGCCGATCATTATTTGGTGCCGAAAATGCGGTCGCCCGCATCCCCCAGGCCGGGGACGATGTATTTGTTCTCGTTGAGGCCCTCATCCAACGCCGCGCAGTAGACCTGCACGTCGGGATGGGCTTCCGACAGGGCGTTGAGCCCCTCCGGCGCCGCGATAATGCACATAAATTTGATGGTTTTCGGCTGGCGCTTTTTAATCTGCGAAATCGCGTCCACCGCTGAACCGCCGGTAGCCAGCATCGGATCCAGCACAATGACGTCCCGCTCCTGGATATCGCCCGGCAGCTTGCAGTAATATTCCACCGGCTTCAGGGTATCCGGATCGCGGTACAGGCCGATGTGGCCCACCCGGGCGGCGGGTACCAGCTCAATGGCGCCGTCCACCATACCCAGGCCCGCGCGGAGAATGGGCACAAAGGCCAGTTTCCGCCCGGCGATGACCTTTGATTTCGTGATGGTGATGGGCGTCTCCACCTCAATTTCGCAAAGGGGCAGATCCCGGGTCGCCTCATAGCACATCAGCTCCGTGATCTCCTGGATAAGCTCCCGGAATTCCTTAGAACCGGTGTTCTTGTCCCGGAGAAGGGTCACCTTGTGCTGGATGAGCGGATGATCGGCGATAAAAGCTTGATTTGACATCGATAAGCCTCCATTTTTATGCCGCGCTGCGACAATTTTTACAATCCTGATTTGTCGGTCTCCTGCCGCTTTTTCAACTCCCTTTCCGCCTGCGGCAGCCGGAGATAAGCGGGCAGCAGAGCGGAGCCGCTGACGAGCTCTCCCCTCTGTGCCATATCGGCGGCCTCGGCGGCCACTCCCGCCGCCTGCTGATAACGGAGCAGCGGCGGCGCCAAATGAAGGGAATACAGCTCGTCCCGTAATGCATTATAGCACAGTTTCGCGCCGTCTCCAACTAATATGACGGATTTTTTATAAGAATCCAGACGAATTTTCAGGTTTTCAATTGAAATCGCTTCATCCGCCGTGAGCCGCGAGATCCGGCCTTTCTCGCACGAAAACAGCGCCGTATACACCTGACCGCAGCGGGCGTCCATCGCCGCACAGATAAGCCCCTCCCAGGGCAGCCCCTCCATATTCCGAACCATAGCGGCCAGGGTGGACACAGGCGCACAGGGCTTGTCCGACGGAAAGGCCATTCCCTTGACAGCCGCCACGCCGATACGCACGCCGGTGAAGGAGCCGGGACCGGCCGAAACTGCCAGCACATCCATCTCCTCCAGATGCTGAACGGCGTTTTTCAGCATGGCGTCCACCATAGGAAGCAGCGTTTGGCTATGGGTCAGCCGGGTATGGAGGGTGGACGCGGCAAGGATTTCTCCGTCCTCCCAGACGGCGCAGGAGGCAGGTCCGGCCGAGGAGTCAATCGCCAGTATTTTCAACGCCTGCCGCCTCCCATCCGTATATGGTGATTCGCCGCTCATTCTCCGCGAGCCGTTCAAAGCAAACCCGAACCGCGTTATCGGGAAGAGCGGCTTCGATATTTTCACTCCACTCGACGGCCAGAATCGCCCCGGTATCCAGATAATCGAAAAAACCGGTGGAATACAGGTCGTCCCAGCAGCCGATGCGGTACATATCGAAATGGACAAGAGGCGGAGAACCACCGTATTCATGTACCAGAGCAAAGGTTGGGCTGGAAACCTCCGCATCCAGCCCGCGGCCCTCAGCCATGCCGCGGACAAAAGCGGTTTTCCCCATGCCGAGGCCGCCGAAGAGCGCCACCACATCCCCAGCCCTGAGCACGGCGGCCAGCCGTGCGGCCACGGCTTCCGTCTCAGCGGGCGAATGGGTGACACAGATGACTGTAGGCTGCATAAAACCCCATCTTTCCGGTCAACGATTCAACGATTATTAAGTATATCATAATTTCCGCGAAGTTTAAAGACAAATTCTTGAATAGTCGATCGGAAAACGGTATAATACTTCTGATAGATCAATAACAGCCGGGGACGGCGGAACGGAGGGCGCATTGAAATTCCTAACCAAGCTCAAAAATTCCATCATGCAATACCTCCGGAACACCAATAAATCGCTGGTTCTTCTCTGTATGCTGGCCTCCGGCTACGGTATTTTGCTGGTGTATTCCGCCGCGCTCTCCCTGAACTATTCCGGGCCGAAAACGGTCATCATGCAGATCCTGGCGACTGCCGCCGGTCTGATAGCGGCGCTGGTTATCGCCAAATTCGATTATGAGTCCATCTGCAATCTGTGGCCGGTATGGGCGGTCATCGCCTTTGTGCTGGTCTTTCTCACCTATACCCCCCTCGGACTCAACGTTCAGGGAACGGACGACACGGCCTGGCTCGCCATACCCGTCATCGGCACATTTCAGCCGGCGGAGCTGATGAAAATCGCCTTTATCATCACCTTCTCCAAGCATCTAGTGGCAGTCAGGGAGCAAATCAACCGTCCTCTGACCGTCCTGCTCCTGATTCTGCACGGCGCTGTCCCGATCCTGATGGTCATGAAGCAGGGAGACGACGGCACGGCGCTGGTATTCATCTGTATTTTTGCCGCCATGATGTTCGCCGCCGGCCTTAAACCCGTGTATATACTTGCCGCGGCCGGTCTGGCCGGTTTGGCGGTTCCCCTGGCGTGGAATATGCTGGATGATAAAAAAAAGGCCCGCTTTCTCAGCCTCATCCAAATTGACGAGTATCTCCGGAGTACAGGCTGGCAGCAGTATCAGGGCCTGACGGCTATGGGTTCCGGCCAGCTATGGGGGGTGGGCTATCTCCAAGGCGGTCAGCACCAGCTGTATGCCCGGAACAATGACTTCATCTTTACCGTGGCCGGAGAGGAATTCGGCTTCATCGGTTCCCTCGTCTTGCTGCTGCTGCTGACGCTGATTATTTTGGTAATCCTGCGGGATGCTCTCCATGCACGCGATAGGCTCGGCATGTTTCTGTGTGTGGGAATGATGGCTCTCATCGGCTTTCAGTCCATCATCAATATCGGAATGACGGTGCGGCTTTTGCCGGTTATCGGCATAACCCTCCCCTTTTGCAGCGCGGGAGGCAGCTCCGTCGCCACCC
>CAKTXU010000358.1 GCA_934630995.1 uncultured Eubacteriales bacterium | reverse complement strand
GCTGACCCTGCCAACCGTCGCGCTCACCAATGTCTTTGTGGCGGAGGAAGCGGCCATCATCGCCTTGTTAGAGACGCTGATGGCGGGCTGGTCCATTTTTCTGCTCGTTTTTGCCACCCTGGTGGTGCAGCAGTATACCCTGAAGAAAACGCTGCTGATGATGCTCCTGACTGTGATAGGCATCGTGTGTATCGTTTTCCTGATAATTTTGTTTTTCAGTCTATTCCAGCAGCTGTACATCTTCCTGGACACCGTATTCCGGGAAGTGCTCACCCGCATGCCATAAAGGAGGGGCGGAAAATAATGAGACATAAAGCATGGTTCAGCTGGCGGCTGACGGCTCTTATCCTGCTGGTGGCGCTGCTGACCGGACTGTCCTCTCCCATGGCCTGTTTGGCGGAGGTGAGAGATATCCGGATAACGGCCCTGGCCGGGGAAGAGAGCGAAGAACCCGAAACAGGCGAGGGGGAGAGGGTGGATCGCTCCGTCTTTGAAACCAGTTTGCCCGAGGGTTACCGAGAAGTGGCAAAAAACGCCCGCCTGACGATGTACGTCGAGGACGAGGAAATGAACATTGCCTTGGAGGACAGGCGGACGGGGCGGTTTTGGTACACCTCACCGCCGGCGCGGACCTCCATTGAGGGAATAACCGGCGCCGGGGGACTGGCCGCCGGCTCCCATCTGCTGGTGAGCTATTTCGACACCTCCACCCAGTCTGCCGGCAGCGTCAACAGTCTGCTGGGCTCGGTGCGGCAGGAGACGGCAACCCTGTCCCTCATTGATGACGGCGTACGCCTGGATTTTGATTTCAGCCGGAAGAAGGAAGGCTTCAAAATTCCTATTGACGTGGTACTGACGGATTCCGGACTCTCCGCCCGTATCCTGTTCGACGAAATCGAGGAATACGCCGAGGTACTCATCACCAATATCTCCCTGCTGCCCTATTTCGGTGCCGGAACCACGGCGGACGAGGGGTATATCCTCATTCCCGACGGCAGCGGCGCGGTGGTGGAATTCAACAGCGGAAGAGTCGGGATGGAGCGATTTTCCAAGGATATCTATGGCCGGGATATGGTGCTCACCACCGTCAAAAAAACCGCGATCAGCGAGGAAGTCGCTCTGCCGGTTTATGGTATCCGCAAAAACGGTTTCGCCTTTGTGGGATATGTCGCCGAAGGAGCCGGTTCCGCCGCGATCAATGCCACGCCGGCCGGCCTGGGAGGACCTGTTAACTATGCATATATGAGCTTCACCTACCGGAAGACGGACAACATCGTTTTGGCGGACGCCACCTGGACGCCGCGGGATGTGGTCTTCATCGCCAAAAGCATTTCCCAGCGGGAGCGGGTTGAGCTCCGTATAGAACTGCTTGGGGAGGAGGCCTCGTCTGTCACAGGAATGGCACAGGCTTACCGGACGCATCTGGAACGGGACGCCGGGCTGACCAGGCTGGAAGGACAGAAGCCCTTGACCTTCGCCACCCTGTACGGAACGGTGAAGAAGGAGAAGTATTTCCTTGGGATTCCTTATACGAGCCTGCAGTCCCTAACCACCTTCGAACAGGCGCGGGAGATAGCGCGGGAACTGCGGGATGCCGGCATGGAAAACATGGTTTTCCAATATAAAGGGGCGTTGGAGGGCGGTTTAGACGACGCGGTGCCGGTCAAAGCCTCCTTCGGCGGCAATCTGGGCGGCCGGAAGGGGATGGAAGCGCTGTTGGGCGACGCGGCGGAAAACGGGTATCAGGTGTTGCCCGATGCGGAATTCCTCCGCATATCCAAAAGCCGTTGGGGCTGGTGGCCCTTCACCTATGCAGCCAAAAACATCAACCGCTCTCTGCTTATTGAGGATCGCTTCTTGACCAGCGCCTTTTTTAAGGACGGCTCACGGGCCGGCGTATATATGCTGGCGCCGCAAAAGCTGGAATCCGCTATGGGTAAATTTCTGAGCAGCCTCGGCAAGTTGCCGGTCACCGGCCTTTCTGTCGGTTCCCTTGGCTCCACCCTTTATTCCAATTTTGACTCCTCCCGTACCTGTGACGAGGATGGGGCGGCGGCGCTTATCGCCGCCTCACTGGAGACGGCTCGGAAGACCTGCGGTGCGGTGATGACCTCCGTAGGCTATGAGTACGCTGCCGTCCGCTCCCGGTATATCGTTGATGTCCCCGTTACCGACAGCGGCTATGATGTCAGCGCTTATCGCGTCCCCTTTTATCAGATGGTCTTTTCCGGTTATGTTGAAATGGCCTCCAAGCCGTTGAACGAAGCCTCCAACTATGCAGACAGCCTGCTGTTGTGCATCGAAACGGCCACCGCGCCCCGCTTCAACTTCACCTACACGGACACGGTCGCGCTGGAAAACACCAATTACGAAGGACTACTCAGCACCCAGTTCTCCACCTGGAAGAAAGCCGCCGTAGAGGCTTATAGCCAGTACACGGCTCTTTATGAGAAGATGGAAGACAGAACCATCGTCGGCTACGAGGTACTCTCCGACAAGCTGCGCAAAACCGTGTTCGGGGACGGTACAGTCATTTACGTCAATTACGGAACCGAGGAGGCGGATGCCAACGGCGTGTCCGTACCATCCAAGGGCTTCACGGCAGTCCGCGACGGGACGATATTTTGAGGAGGGAGGATTGACACATGGCCAGAAGCAGGCATACCACCATCGCCCGCAGAAAAGCCAGAATGGGACGGCTGTTTGTCCTGCCGTTCTTCCTGGGTTTCCTGTTCTTTTTTCTCCAGCCCCTGGTGCAATCCTTTTATTATTCCTTTACACAGATAACCCCCGGCGACAGCGGGTACGATTTTGTCTGGACCGGGATGGACAATTTAAAAACCCTGTTCCAGAGCGATACCAAGTTTCTGCCCGCCCTGTTCAGCAATTTGCAGTCCATGCTGACGGATGTGCCGGTGATATTGCTGTTCAGCCTCTTCATCGCCTCCATCCTCAATCAGAAGTTCAAGGGAAGGCTTTTCGCCCGTGCGGTATTTTTTCTGCCGGTGCTGATTTCCTCCGGCATCATCATCAATGTGATGTATGAGGATGTGTTCAATGTGGGGA
>CAKTXU010000357.1 GCA_934630995.1 uncultured Eubacteriales bacterium | reverse complement strand
TCGGCGGCGTCCCCCGTCACCACGGCCTTCCGGCCCCGAGACAGCATACCGTCACAGGTGGCGCAATAGCTGACGCCCCGGCCGATGAACGCCGCCTCCCCGGGCAGCAGATTCCCCGCAGCCGTGCCGGTAGCCAGCACCGCCCGGCGCCCCTCGGTGATCTCGGTGCCCTGGGCGGCCATGAAATACTCCTCCATAGGAAGGAGGGAAATCACCCGGCCCGGCAGAAATACCGCACCGGCCTCCTCCGCCTCCCGGTGCATCTTGTCCAGCATCTCCTCTCCCGACAGACCCCGCATTCCCAGATAATTATCTACAGTCCGGGTGCGGAAGAGCGGATTGAGATGAAAATCATTGGTCAGCACCGCGCAGCTTTTCCCCCGCGCGGCCACATTGACCGCCGCGGATAATCCGGCGGGACCCCCGCCCACCACCAGCACGTCATACAGCATGGAGACAGCCTCCTTTATGTGCCCGGGCCATCCGCCCGGAATCGGATCTAATGATCCTACAACCGGCTCTTTTTCAGCAGCATGGAATTGGTCACCACCGACACCGAGCTGAAGGCCATCGCCGCGCCCGCGATGATGGGGCTGAGCAGGCCGATGGCGGCGACGGGGATACCGATGCAGTTATAGAAAAAGGCCCAGAAAAGGTTCTGCTTGATTTTCCGCATGGTGGCGCGGGAAAGCCGCACCGCCAGCGGCAGGGATTTCACGTTGGCGCCCACCAGTACCACGTCGCCCGATTCCATGGCGATATCGGTACCTGTGCCCATGGCGAAACCCACGTCGGCGGCCGCCAGCGCGGGGGCATCGTTGATGCCGTCCCCCACCATGGCCACCAGACGGCCGGAAGCCTTGCACTCCTGCACGGCGCCGACCTTGCCCTCGGGCAGGACGCCCGCCGTCACCTCATCAAGTCCCACTTGGGCGGCGATAGCGCGGGCAGTGCGCTCGTTGTCTCCGGTCACCATCCGCACCCGGATTCCCAGGGCGTGGAGGTCGGCCACCGCCTCCCTGGAGGTTTCCCGAACCGGGTCGGCCACGGCGATAGCCGCGGCGGCCTGGCCGTCCACCGCCATGAGCAGGACGGTTTTGCCCTCATTTTCCCATGCCGCCGGATCGAATATGAAGGCGACGCCGTTTTCTTCCATCAACCGCCGGCTGCCCAGCAGGACCGTTTTCCCCTCCACCACGGCGGAAACGCCGCGGCCGGTCAGGGACGCGAAATCCGCCGCCTCGGCTTGGGGGCCTTCATAGCCGTCGGTCACGGCTCTGGCCACCGGATGCTCGGAATACTGCTCCACCGACGCGGCCAGCCGCAAAGCCTCCTGCCGGGAAATGGAGAGGGGTTCGACATCGGTGACGGCCGGATGTCCAACGGTGATGGTGCCGGTTTTGTCGAGAATCATGGTATCGATTTTGCAAGCGGATTCCAAGGCGTCGGCGCTTTTGATGAGGATACCCATGCCCGCCGCCCGGCCGGTACCCACCATCAGGGCGGTGGGGGTTGCCAGCCCCAGGGAACAAGGGCAAGCGATGACCAGCACCGCGACCGCGCGGGAGACCGCCTCGGCGGGCTGCCGGAGGATGAGCAGGGTGAGAATCAGGGTCAGGGCCGCCACGGCCACGACCGCCGGAACGAACCAGGCCGACACCCGATCGGCGATTTTCTGGATATGGGCTTTGGAGGACTGGGCCTCCTCCACCAGTCGAATGATGCCGGAGAGCACCGTCTTGCCGCCTACGCTCTCCGCCTCGATGGTCAGGGCGCCTGCGCCGTTGACGGTGCCGCCGAACACCCTGTCCCCCTCCGTCTTTTCCACCGGCATGCTCTCGCCGGTGAGCATGGATTCATCCACCGCCGAGCGTCCGGACAGCACCCGTCCGTCCACCGACAGGCTTTCGCCGGGATGGACCAGCACCCGATCCCCTTCGGCGATCTCGGCTGCGGGGATGACCCGCTCCACACCGTCCCGCAGGACGGTGGCAGTTTTGGGTGTCAGATTCATCAGCAGCTCGATAGCCGCCGAGGTTTTTCCCCGCGCCCGGGTTTCCAGCAGCTTGCCCAGCAGCACCAGGGTGATCACGATAGCGCCGCTGTCAAAATACAGATGGGGATCCCCTACAATCACATTATCCAGACTGTAGCAGTAGGCGGCCGTGGTGCCCAGGGACACCAGGACGTCCATGCTTGGGCTTTGGTTTTTCAGGGACAGGAACGCCCCCTTATAAAACCGCCAGCCCACCACAAACTGCACCGGAGTGGCCAGAATAAGCTGGAGCCACCCGTTGTGCAGGATATGCATCAGGGGGGAATGAGGCGCGGCAAACATCAGCACCATCATCACCAGAAAGGGGGCCGACAGGATGGCGGAAATCACAAACAGGATGGTCAGGCTCCTGGTTTCCCGGCGGCGGAAGGCGGCCTTGTCCTCCACCACATGATAGCCGGCGGCCTTGACGGCCTTTTCCATCCGGCGGCGGTCAGTTTTAGCCGTGTCGTAGGTGACCTCCGCCCGCTCATTGGCATAGCTGACCGCGACGGACTCGATGCCGTCCAAACCGCCCAGGGCATGCTCCACCGCCCCGGCGCAGCGCACACAGGTCATGCCGCCTATCTGCAGAACTACGGTTTCCTTCATTTTGCCCGATACCCCGCGGCGCACACGGCCTCCACCAGCTGATCCCGGGTTGCCTTGGCGGCATCAAAGGTCACCTGCGCGCTGGCGCTTTCCAGGCTGACCGACGCTTCCTTAACCCCCTTCACGCCTTTGAGGGCCTCAGTCACATGCTTGACGCAATGCCCGCAGCTCATGCCCTCCACCCGCAGGGTTGTGGTCTCGATTTGTCCTTTTCCAAACATCACAATACCTCCCAGTAAGTAAGTGATGAAAAAATACGGGTATGCGGATTTTCAAAGGGAATTTGCGTATTGATTCATCGCTTACTTAAACAGTCTTTTCTTTTTTCTGTCAGGTTATCCGCCCCGCGGCGGCCTAAGCACAAATTATTTTTCCAGGACGAATAACGCGCCGTCGGCAACATAACGGGCGAAGTCCTCCGG
>CAKTXU010000356.1 GCA_934630995.1 uncultured Eubacteriales bacterium | reverse complement strand
CTCCAGCGCTTCCTCTCTCGTCATATCCGGAAGGATGGAGGGCAAACGCTTGGCCAACATGCTTTTCCCCGAACCGGGCGGACCGATGAGCAGCAAATTATGGGAACCGGCCGCCGCAATTTCGATGGCGCGCCGGGCCGTTTCCTGCCCCATGACATCGGCAAAGTCGGGCAGCGTGCCGGTGGTCGAACCGGGCAGGGTAAGGGGCTGCACCGGCGTCAGAGGCGCCGTACCCTCCAGATGGTTGAGCAGCTCCATCGCCGTTCCCACGGCAAAGACTTGAATGCCGTCCACCACCGCCCCCTCGGCGGCGTTGGCCGCAGGGATGTACACACACTTCATGCCGCTGTCCCGGGCGGCGATGACCATGGGAAGGACGCCCCGCACCGGCCGCACCTCCCCTGTCAGGGACAGTTCCCCCAGGAAGGCCGCGCCTTCAAGGTCCGCTTCCATCTGGCCGGAAGCCCGCAGAAGGGCCAGAAAGAGGGGGAGATCGTACAGCGGCCCCTCTTTGCGCACATCGGCCGGGGCCAAATTGCCGGTAATCCGGCTGACCGGATAGGTGAACCCATTGTTCTTAATGGCGGCGCGCACCCGGCTGCGGCTCTCCATCACCGCCGCACCGGGCAAGCCGACCACGTCGAAGCCCGGCAGGCCCTGAGACAAATCGGCCTCCACCTCCACCATAAAGCCGTCCACGCCCAACAACCCCATGCTTTTCAGCCTTGCCAGCATTCACGTCCCCCCCACCGGATATTTCTTCCATTATACGCCCGGAGGTTAGGATTGGCAATATTGTGAGAATTTCTCACTCATCCTTCTTTTCGTCTGCCGGTCTTTTGGAACTACAGCTATCCCGGGAGAGACAATGGGCGCAGTCCGCACATCCACCGCAGCAGCCCTTTCCCCGCCGTCGGCGCCACACGGCAAAGGCGACGCCTCCGGTCACACAGAGAATGGCCAGAATCAGTATCACAATATCTATCGGCGTCACAGGGTATCCCTCCCATTTGATGATAGACGTATTGTACCCCTTTTACCGGGACATTGCAAATCTTCCCGTATCATATAGAATTCCGGCTGTCTTATAGAAAATCAACGGAACATCTTGAAATTAGAGCCATACAATGATATCATAATGTCCGTACATATTATATCCGTATTGATAACGCTCGACGTGCGCTTTACTGAGGTCATGCAGGGTTCCGTATTTGGAAAGGATGGGTATTGTGTCGCAATTAGAAGCTCTCAAAGAAAAGGTTTACAGATCCGACAACACGGCCTGCTTCATCGAACGGGAGCGTATCCTTTCCCGCTTGGCGGCGGAGGGCTGGGAGGACGACAGCCCTGATTGCTACGCCCGTATACTGTCCCGGCTGCTGGATGAGGTTTCCACCCCCATCGAGGCGGAGGATGTCTTTTTAGGCCGGGTTGTCGAGGCCGTGCCGGATGAGGGAATGACCGCGCCAAGCTGGCTGCTGGCCTCCACGGGCCACATGAGCTATCGCTATGATCGGCTTCTGCGGCTGGGGCTGAAGGGCATCGTCGCGGAGACGGAAGAAAACGCCCTGCGGCTGGGGGATGAAAAATCCCGGCAATTCGCTCACAATGCCAGAATAGTGGCGGAAGCTGTCCGGCGTTATGCCTCCCGCTACGCACTGGCGGCGGAAAAGGCTGGGAAACCGGAGGCGGCCGCGGCCCTGCGGCGGGTTCCCTATGAGCCGGCCGCCAACCTGTTCGAGGCTCTCCAATCGGTCTGGCTCCTTCATATGCTGGCCAGCTGCTATGTGGGCAGCCGGGATTTTGCCTTTGGAAAATTCGACGAGTACATGCTTCCCTATTATGAAGCGGCTGTGACCGAAGGCCGGACACGAGAGGACATCGTCGATTTGCTGGCCGCCTTCTTTGTCAAAACCGATGAAATCTGCGGGCGTGCCACTCATAATTACCATTGTAAGCCCACTCCTAGTCAAGCCTCCAAGCAATATGTAATTCTGGGCGGCGCCCGGCCCAATGAACTGTCCACCGTCATTCTGGAGGCTGCGGAGCGCCTGTGTATGGCCCAGCCGCAGTTTACCGTCCTGCTCAGCCCCGACGCGGAGCCGGCATTCACCTCCCGGGTATTCGCCGCTATGAGCCGGCTGACCGATAAGCTGCATATCTACAACTACGATCTCATCCGCGCCAGTCTTCTGCGGCAAGGCTTACCGGAGGAGGTGGCTTCCGACTTCACCTTTTCGGCCTGCTGCACCTTTGATTTGCACTATCACACCGTCCGGCGGGAGTTCTATGTCCCCGCCCTCCCCCTGTTCTGTGAAACCTTAACCGGCTGCGCGCCTGAATCGGTGGAAGCGCTGGCGGCCGCCTATTCCCGGCGGATAGGGGAATTTTTGCAGGGCTGGGCGGATACCTGGTGCGGGTCGCGGCCCTATCGGGACAATTTAAAGGCGTATGTATTGGACGCCCTGCTCATCGGGGAGTGCACCGAACGCTGCCGCTATCCCGAGGACGGCGGCCTTGCATACAACCTCGTCAATCTGTTTTTCCCCGGCATCGCCACACTGGGCGACTCCCTGGCGGCTGTGGACAAAATGGTTTTCCAGGAAAAGCGCTACACCTGGGAGGAATTTTGCCGGATTGTCCGCAGCGACTATGCCGGAGAGGAGGCACTGCGGCTGGAACTGGAGGGGATGACGAAGTTCGGCAACGATACCGATGCCGATGATTACGCTGTGATGGCGGCCAACGCCCTTCTGGACGCAGTGGAGACGCTCCGGCTGCCGCCCGAATGGTACGCGGTCAGCGGTTTCTATTCCCTGGAACGGGAAAACACTTCCTGCGCGGATGTCCCCGCCACCCCCGATGGGCGGCACGCCGGGACGCCCTTCAGTGAGAACCAGTCGCCGGTTTACGGCGGGGACAAAAACGGCATCACCGCCCTGCTCAAAAGCCTATCCAGGCTACCCTTCTCCCGTGCCGTCTCGGGCGGCTTGAACCTGACCTTTTTCCATGAACAGTCCCCCGCTGCCCTGGAAGCCCTCCTGCTGACCTACTTTGAGATGGGTGGGT
>CAKTXU010000355.1 GCA_934630995.1 uncultured Eubacteriales bacterium | reverse complement strand
CCCTAAGGGCGGTTGGATCGTCGTTATTGATGGCTTCCAGGGCTTCGTGAGTTTCCTCCAGAAAATCGGTGCGGATGCTTTCATGCGTTTGCTCCCGATCCCACGGACAGCCGTCCGGCGAACGGAGAATACGCATAATCGCCAGCAAATCCTCCAGGGTATACCGGTTTTTTTCCTCATAGGAAACAGCCATGGACGGCACCTCAAATCGCGGGTTCGGTCGAAAACACTTCTATATTACCCTATCCAGCCGTGTTTTTCAAGTATTTGTGCGATTTTTTGTCCCTTGGGCAGCATGATTATTTCATCCTTGTCAATGGCCCGCAGCAAAAACAGCGCCATAATGTAAACAATCATCGCAATCAGAATAGCCAGGACGGTGGCGATTTTCGTCGGGATGACCAGCCCCAGCAGGCCGTCCGACGCCCAGGCCGCCGCCCCGCAGAGCAGGGCCGCCAGCAGCGGCTTGATGAAGATGGCGCGCCAGCGCAGGCGCATGTTCATCACCCTGCGGAGGGCCAGAAGGCTCAGCACCACCATGACGATATAGCAGGCCAGGGTGCTCCAGGCCGATCCCATGATATTGATGTGAGGATTCATCACCAGCGTCGTGTTGAGCAACAGCTTGACCGCCCCGCCTACCAGGACGATCTTAGCCGGGATATCCGCCCTTCCCATGGCCTGCAGCATGGCGTTGATGGGAGCCACCAGGCAGATAAAAATTACCGCCCAGCCCAGAATCCCCAGCATGGGGGCCGATATCGCCATGCTGCCGGGGCTATTGTAAATCATCCGGATAATGGGACCGGACAACACCGACATGCCGATGCCCGCGGGCAGGGCGATGAGCAGGGTCATCCGCAGCACGGTGGACACCATGCTGCGCAGCTGCCGCTTGTCCCGCACGGCCCAGGCGGAGGTGATAACCGGCAGGGCGCTGACACCGAAGGTCAGGGTGATGTTGGGCACTAGATTCACATAGGTAATGGCGATATCTCGATTACCCGTCAAATTCGCGATGAGCTGGCTCTTCTCGATGCCCTCGGCAAAGCCATACATCCCGCGGATAAAATCCAGGTTGTTCCTGACCACCAGCTCCAGACATTTTTGAAGGGATACCACGTCGATGAGATTGGTCAGCTGAGTGGCCAGCGTTCCCAAAGCCACGGGAATGGCAAAACGCAGCAGACGGCGGAACATAGTGCGGGAGGAGGCGGGCCGTGGAGCGGACTGGAGTTCCGCCCGGGTGATCCCCGTTCCCGTCCGCCTGTAGCGGATCATAATATACAGCAGCGCCAGCAACGAGCCCGCGGTGACCCCTACCATGGCTCCTCCAGCCACATAAGGCAGGGTAAAGGTAAGGGCCTCATCCGCCGTTTCCGCCACCTTGCCGAAGACGGGCCTCCCCTGCTCGAAGCACCACGTGCCGTACTGCATGGCTCCCGCCGCCAAGCCCAGGCCCAGCAGCAGCTTGCCCACGGCCTCCACAATCTGGGAGACGGCGGTGGGAATCATATTGCGGGAACCCTCGTACACCCCGCGATAGGCGGAGATGAGGCAGCAGAACAGGATGGCCGGAGCCATAATCAGCATCGTGAGCCGGCAGCCGGGCATTCCGACGAAGCTCGGATAAACGAAAGCGGCGCCCAGCATCAGCACGGTGCCCACCGTGCCGGTCAGAAAGAACACCTTGAAGGAGACCCGGAAAATCACCCGGACGTCCCGGAATTTTCCCAGGGTCATGCTCTCCGATACCATACGGGACACCGCGATGGGAAAGCCCGCCGTACAGACGGTGTAAATGGGGACGTAGATATTATAAGCCGTTGCAAATAAACCGGTGGCGTCCGCGCTCAGCCTCTGCAGCGGTATTTTGAAGAACAGGGCCCCGATGACCTTGGTCAGGACGGCCGCCATTGTCAGGATGAGGGCACCCTGCAGAAAGCTTTGTCGTTTGCGTTCCCCCACGCCGTTCCTTCCTTCCGTTCCTTATACTGTCCCGTTGCTATCCGGC
The DNA here is from genome assembly GCA_934630995.1 of uncultured Eubacteriales bacterium. GTDB lineage: Bacteria > Bacillota > Clostridia > Oscillospirales > Acutalibacteraceae > CAKTXU01. The sequence goes on along the minus strand of CAKTXU010000355.1, from coordinate 1,056 downwards.
CAGCAGCGCCCCGACGCGGCGGCGGACCTCATAGCGGATCCGCTCGATATCCAATGTGAGGAAAGCTCCGTCCCGAAAAAGAATCTCGCCGTCCACCATGGTCATGAACACGGCCGGCGCCCCGGCGGCATACAGCAGATTGGACAGGGCGCTGTGGCAGGGCGTCATGGATAGAGCGTCCAGACGCAGCGCCACCAAATCGGCGGGAGCGCCCACGACGAGCTCTCCGCCGTCCCGCCCCTGGGAACGGGCGCCCTCCGCAGTGGCCATGGCCAGCATTTCCCGCGCCGGCAGGGCGCAGGGATCACAGGCGATCCCCTTGGCCACCAGCGCGGCGGTCCGCATTTCCTCCAGCATATCCAGGCCATTGTTGCTGGCGGCGGAATCGGTGCCCACGGCCACCCGGATCCCTCGCCTGCGCAGGGTATCCACCCGGGCGATACCGCTGCCCAGCTTGAGGTTGCTCTTCATGCAGTGGGCCACCGTCAGGTCGGGAGCCTCGGCTAGGAAATCCATGTCCCGATCGGTCAACCAGACGCAGTGGGCCAATGTGACCGGCTGCTCCAGCACCCCGGCGTCCCGCATGACCTCGGCCGGGGTTTTCCCGTGCCGCCCGATGCATTCCTTGTGCTCCTTCCAGGTTTCGGACAGATGCACATGCATCCGCGCCCCATAGGCCGCGGCCAGCTCAGCAGCCTCGGCCAGCAAATCGGGGCGTGTGGTATACTCCGAATGAGGCGCCACATCCACCCGGATGCGGCCCTCCGCCGCCCCCTGACAGCACCGCAGCAGCTCCACCATCTCCGGATAGGCGGGCAGGTCCCGCAGCCGGAGAGCGGGATCAAAGCAGCTGAAGCCACGGCCGATATTGGCCTTGATACCGCTTTCCCGGACAGCCCTCACCGTCTCGTCGCAGAAATAGTACATGTCCGTAAAGGACACGGTACCGGTGGAAAGCATCTCCGCAATCCCCAGCAGACTGCCCCAGTAGACGTCCTCCCCCGTCAGCTTGGCCTCGAAGGGGAAAATACGGTCGTTGAGCCAGCGGTCCAGGGG
>CAKTXU010000354.1 GCA_934630995.1 uncultured Eubacteriales bacterium | reverse complement strand
GAGATGGGCTCCTTAAATTAGGGAACCTCAGGAAGCATGGCTTCATTGACAAATACGAGATTAAACTTAAATGTCTGGTTTGCATTATCCGTAATGCATTCCGCATCCTGTCCTTCGAGCCAGATACGAATAGTAATTTTCGTGGGGGTATAAGGTGAATCACTGGACATATTGGCTTTTGCAAGTGTACAAATCGTTTTGCTGGCGCCCTTACCAAGGTCTGTTAGGAAAACACTATCATCCGTGGTAGCATCCGGCTCCGCCGTCTTGTATGCTCCTTCAGCTATAACTACCTTTCCATCGGCATTGTCAGCCCCTTTTTCAAAAACCAGAGCATCGCTTCCGTTAGACGGTGCGTCCGCTGCAGCATTCAGAAAAGCAACCCGTACAGCTTTATAAAGATTACCGGTGCCGACAATTTCGATATTGCTTTTTGTCATATCAAGAGCCAAATTGACGTCTGTTTCACCGGTTGTCATAATCCACAGATTTGCATCCACATAATAGCCATCATTACCTCCACTCGCAGACTGCTGATTGGGAGTAGTGGTATTGACTTTAGTGAATATGGATTGATCGGCAACTGCCGCTCCGGCCTGATCGGCTCCATCTGTATAAAAAAGCTCTTTACCGGTTAAAGAGGACGCAGGCTTCAGTTTTTCGCTGCCTCTCCTCATAAATTGTGGGTTGCCTAGTTCAACAGCTGGTTTAAAGTGGGTTTTGTAATTTGTAGTATCCCATACCGGATCGGCGATTTCAGGATTAGTCGTTGTATTGCCTGAACTGGTTGTACTGGCCATAGCAATCAATACATTATCAGGTGCGGTTGCTTGGAGTTGAATACCAGTGACACTGACTTCCTTACTCATGGTAAACCAGGCGTAGGACGCGGTGGTCAGGGTGACGGCCGATACGGCCAGCATCGCGATGGCAGGGATGAGCTTGTTTCTCATTTTCGCGTTTGCTTTCATGTCCATTCTCCTTACTTGATAGTTTTGGGGCCACCGGCCCTTGAATATGTAGAGCATATATGAAACCGGACGGATGCGGGCCGTTTTGCCGACCGCGGCTCATCACCTGCCGAAATTTCATCCAACATAGGATTAACTGCTTTCCACAATCTTGAAATTGAACTCGATTTTTACCGAACCGCCGATGATATCGTCCACGCAGTCGGGGTCGTCCCCCTCCAGCCAGATGACCACGGTGAATTTATCCATATCGCCGGGGGAGAAGCCCTGGCGCTCATAACGCAGCACGGTGTTTGACGCGGCAAAGGGGGTGGTGCCGCGCTCGGGCGTGCCGTCCGCCTTGGGCTTGGCGTAATCCACGCTTTCTCCATTGGTATACAGCCGGATGCGGATAGCCTCGTCGATCCCCCTGGTGACGTTGGCGGTTTCCATCGACGCCTGATAGGTGACGGTATCCTGGCCGGTGTTTTTGAGATAGAAGGTGTAGGCGATGTAGTTGGACCCGTTGTGGCCGCCGTCGTGCTCATCCACATCCTCCGGCAAATCCAAGCCGGATATGTTGTACATATCCTTGACGATATCCGCGTTTAGCCGGGAAATAGGGCCGGAAAACTCCGGGGTTTCGCTGAGTGTTATTCCCTGCTTCATCATGTCGTACTTATTCAGGCTGACCGTGAAGCTGCCGTATTGATCGTAAAAATAGGACACCGCATAAGCAATGGAGGTAATGGATACCAGACCCACGCAGAGGATCGCCGCTCCCCGGAAAAGAAGCGCGCTTTTTGTGACGGCGGATGCCGTGCGGCGAAGCTGCATGACGTCCCGTAGTTTCTGCCATTTGAACTCCACAGGCGGGCATCCTCCTTCCCCGGATCGTCTAACCCCAGGATAGCGCAAAGTCGGGAGCGGCGCAACAAATATCGCGGTTTTACAATACTTGGGGACTAAATCCGCCTACAAATTCCACCTCGGGCGAATTCTGCGGCTGATTCAGGCCCGAATCGAGCGCTCCCGCACCCAGCGTCCGGCAAAGGCCCCCGTCATATAGGCGCATCCGTTGGCATAGAGGGCCTCGGCTATCCGCCGGTTTTCCACCCCATCGGCGACCATCTCGAAGCCCTGCTCCCTGGAAAGGCTCATCAGGGCTTCCGCCAGCGCGAGACGCCGTCCCTCGGCCAGCAGGCCGCCTCCCACCGAAGCATCCAGCAGGACGGCGTCCGCAGGCCATTCATCCAGAGCGCCTACAGACATGTACGGCGCCCCGAAATCCCGCAGCAGGAACCGCACCCCCTGCCCCCTCAAGCTGGCGACGGCTGCCTCCGCCTGCTGAGTCAAGCCGGCGAAAGCATCCCCAGCCGTCTCAAGGCAAAGGGCTCCGGGAGGCATTCCCCGGGCTTCCAGCAGCGCGAGGACCTCTCGCGCAAAGTCCTCGCGTTCCAGAGCCCGGCGGGGTATGTAGCAGGAAAGCCACTCGAACTCCACGCCACGCCGTCGCAGGACGCCGTAGCTCTCGCACAGCTCCTCCAGCGCCCATCTGGTCAGCTCCACGCATTGGTTGGAGCGCTCGGAGATGGGCATGTATTGCTCCGGAAGCAATACGCCCAGCTCCGGATCCTGAATCCTTGTCTCGGAGCGATAGGCTCTGACGGCCTGATATTCCATATGATAAACCGGCTGAAAATAGAGCAGCATATGCCGCGGCTCTGTTCCGGCGCTGTCGCCCATCAATCAACCCATCCCTTCGCAAGAAATGGACCCTTATGCAATCAAATTGACTTATTATAACATAAGCGAGCGCATATTACAACCGGATTTTCCTGGATCACTGTATGCATATATGCAAAAAAGCATGATACGGTACAAACGCATCACGCCGCTTCAATCATTTGCGTTTTATCCAAGCGCCAGGGCATCCATATCGTTCAACAGCTCGTCGATGCTTCCCCGATAGGCGGACAGGGTTCTCCGCCAGGTGCGCAAGCACTCCTCCCCCGCCGCCGTGAGCGCATATACGCGTACGGGACGGCGTCCCTTGGCAATCTCCCACTTGGAGGTAATCCTGCCGGCCTCCTCCATCTTTTTCAGAGTACGGTAAAACCCGGTGGTGTCGAT
>CAKTXU010000353.1 GCA_934630995.1 uncultured Eubacteriales bacterium | reverse complement strand
TAAATGTCCGCAAATCTCTCATCATATGGGATGTATAGGTCATCCAGCCCCCCGCTTTCCCCCTCCTGAAAAATGGAAACTATCGTTGAAAACGAGCGGTCCTCCTTATACCAGCCATCCGGATCGCCGGGGTCTGTGCTAATCCGTGCGATATAGTGAACGAAAATGCCGTCGCCTTGACGGAACAGGCCGTGCTTGGCTTTGATATTCAGGCAGGGGATTTCCGCCTTTCCGTTCCACACATATTGCAGCAGGCTTTCGTACCAATTGCCGCTGTCGTCCTTGTGCGGAATATAGGCCTCCTCATCCCTGGCTTCCAAATCCATCCATTCGCCCGTCTCCGTCTTATACATCTTCTTATCCGGCCAGACGGTGATATACGACCCCATGCCGACAATCTGCTTTTCCCCCGGCGACACGGTCCCCTTTTTCACCCCATCGTAGTAAAACCCGCCGGCCGCCGCCCAGCACAGCGCGTTGTGGGCGTACAGCCCCTGGGCAAACGGCAGGTCCTTCACCCGGGCGTAGGGCTGGCGGGGCGCCAGCAGCGGAAACTGGTCGGAGGTCATGTTCTGCATGTCGAAAAACTGGTTTTCCTGCACCGACGGGGTATGATTCAACCCCCCGAAGGCGGAAACCACCGTCTGCTGCGTCTGAATATCCTGCAAAATGGGCAGCCGCATCCGCTTGTCCTCCTTCACTCCTAAATCCGCACCCGGTGCTCCTGCCGCGGCCTGTGCGTCCGGTTGTAGGCGTCGGCAAAGGCGTTATAGGCCATTTGAAACATGGCGGCGCTGTTGTTATAGCGGGCAAATTCCGCGTTGTGAAAATCGATTTGGGCAAAAAGATATTTCACATATACCTCCTCGTAGGGCGCGGGTATCAGCAGGGGCGTCTCCTCCGGCGTTTCCGGGCCGTAGCCGTCAAAGTCCGGGCTCTGCCCCTCATGGACGGAAAATATCTCCCTGACCGCCGCGCCGTCCAGATCGGACAGCCAGCGGATTTTATCCTCCCTGTCGTAGCCGTTGGGCTTCAGGCGGTCACACCGCCCGACGGCCTCTCCGATGGTCATTGTCAATCCCCCTTGAAAAAAGAATCGGGGGAGCGGACACCCGCTCCCCCGTCCCGGCAGATACGGTCCGCCATGCTTACCTGTCGGTATACTCCGCTTCGATTTTCTGAATCAGCTCCGCCGTGCGGGCGTCCTGCCGGGCCGAATGCTCCAGCACCTCCGCGATATAGTCGGGCACCTCCACCTCGACGCCCCGCTGAATCAGATAGCGTTCCCCGTTGACCGCCACGAACACATCGTCCTTGTAATCGTGGCTGTCCTTGAACAGCTTAATCTTCACCATGCTTTTGGCGGAAGCCTCCGCCTTTCCTGTCGCCATGCCGTCATTCCTCCCCCTGTCAATTCGCGGTGGCCGTGGCGGAGAAGGAGGAACAGGACTCGATGCGCACCATATATTCCTCCACCAGCCGCTTGGCCGCCTTGGTGGCCTTCCAGCCGCAGGAGCTGCGCTGGTTGAGCGGGTCGTCGCCGTAGCCGAGCTGCTTGATGATGTGCTGGAGCCCGCCGCCGGTCACCTCGGTGGTGGCATAGGCGTGGGCGCCCAGCACCAGGGTGCCGTAGACCGCAAGGCCCGTGGGACAGCCGCTGCCCGTCCAGATTTTTGCCTCGGTGGATTCCACGAAACGGACCCCGGCCAGCTTGCCGATTTCGCCCTGATAGATGTTTTCCGGCACGGCGTATTTGTGGGCGTCAATCCACTCCTCGCACCGCATCAGGTCATAGGCCACGTCGGGATGGACGATGGCCACGAAGCTGTCGTCGATTTTATCCGCGTTCATGGTCTTGAGCAGCCGGGCCGCCTTAAAAATCAAATCCACATTGATTTTCGCCGTGGCGTCCAGCCCCGTCCGGGAGGTAACAGCCGTTTCCGCGCCGCCGCTGCCCACCTTGGGGGCGTACAGCACGTTGGTGCCGCCCGCCAGCACCTCCCGGGTCACGGTGTCCAGGGTGCGGCCGCTCTGGCTGCCCAGCAGCTTGGTGGTCTGCAGGACGTTGTTGTCGATGGCCGTCAGATCCAGCAGGTCGGAGAGCTGGATCCAGTCCCCGTACTGGGAGATGGTGGCCGTGGAGGCGGTGACGTTGAGCTTGTTGCCGTTGGGGGTGACGCCCTCGGTGATGGGAGTGACGGCCTTGGCCAGCGGGCTGAATTTGCGGAACTCGATGGTCTTGCCGCCGTTTTTGGGAATCGGATACTTGTCGGCGAACTGGTCGTGGATCAGGTTGGGCTCCGCGTTGTCCAGCAGCCGCTTTTCATAGTAGGTTTTCATCTCCGGCGACAGGTCGTTGCCCGAGCCGGTCAGGGTGGTTGTCTGGGTGTCGAACAGATGCAGATTGAGCTTCATCATAGCTTTTTTCTCCTTTTCTCATCAGTGTTTGTATGCCATGACCTAAAAATGGATGCGTTCCCCCCGCTGGACGCGGCGCTCGATATCGTCCCGCTCTTCCCTGGTCAGCGCGCCGACATCCGGCTTGAACACCGCCGCGCTTTGGGAGGTGACGCCGTTTTCCGCCGGCCGCGCGCCCTTGGCACGGATGCTGCCGACCACCTTTTCGGCGGCCCGCCGCGCCGCGTAGCCCATGGCCCCGCCCAGGATTTCATCCCGGTGGATGATCTCATAGGCCGTGCGCACGTCCACATTGCCGCGCAGCAGGGCGATGAAACGGGGATTGCGGCTCTCGGCCCGCAAATCGAAGGCGGGATACAGGCTCCTGACCTCCTCCGCCTGCCGCAGCCAGCCCGCATAGGTCCGGTCCGCGTCGGCGCGGCGCTCCCGCTCCCGCATGGTCCGGCGCAGGGTTTCATTCTCCTGCGTCATCCGCTTGAGCTGCCGGAGCTGCTCCGGGGTCAGCCCCCGCTGAAGGGCCTCCGCCTGTGTCAGAGGATCCTCTCCGGCGGCGTTCCTCTTGGATTCCTCCGCGTCCATGGCCTCGGACAGCTTTTGGAGATTCCCTTCCTCCACGCCGTACCGCCTGGTCAGCCGCTCCAGAAGCGGGGCGGCCTCGTTCAGCCG
>CAKTXU010000352.1 GCA_934630995.1 uncultured Eubacteriales bacterium | reverse complement strand
GCCCGGGCGGGGGCGGGCGCGGCCGCCGCGGTGATGATGATGGTGGTGCCCGTTCTCGTCTTCGTCGTCACCCAGAGCAGCGTCATCGAAACCATGTCCACATCCGGAATGAAGGAATAGGCTGCCGGTGTCGTCATGGCAGACAGGAGGTTGTGCACAGATGAAAAAAGCGATCGGCAGCTGCCTGGCGGCGTTCCTTCTCCTCGGCGCGGCGGCCCCGCTGGGGGCGCTGGCGGACACCCCCTATAAAACCTATACCTATGACTACAGCTGGGAGCCGGTGGAAACGCCCCATGCCTATACGGTGGGCCGGGTGCTCACCGGCGCCGGGCTGGGGGTGGAGGATTTCCTCAACCCCTCCGATGTGTTTGTGGACGGGAATCAGAACGTCTACGTGGCGGATACCGGCAATAACCGGATATGCGTCTTTGATGCCGCCTTCGGCCGGGGCCGGATTCTCGCGGGCTTCACCCGGGAGGACGGGACCGAGGACGCCTTCAAATCCCCCTCCGGCGTCTACGTCAACGAGGCGGGAGAGATATACGTGGCCGATACCGATAACGCCCGGATCGTCCGGCTGCGGGCCGACGGCTCCCTGGTGCGGGTTTACGACGCGCCGGAGATTTCCCTGCTGGCCGAGGATTATGTCTATATGCCCACCACCCTGGTGGTGGATAAGGCGGAGCGGATGTACGTGGTGGCCCGGAACGTCAACATGGGTGTCATCCAGCTCTCCCGGGAGGGGCTTTTCGACGGCTTTGTCGGCGCCGCCAAGGTGTCCTACAATCCCTTGGATTACCTGTGGCGGACCTTCATGACCGAGGAGCAGGTCAGCCGCACCGCGGCCTTCGTCCCCACCGAATACAATAACATCGCCATCGACGCCAGTGATTTTCTTTACGTCACCAGCTCCGCCATCGAATACGCCGATTTGTACGGCTATATCACCAATCCGGTGGCCGCCCCCCGCATCGCGCCGGTCAAACGATTGAATCCCAGCGGGAACGATGTGCTCAAGCGGACCACCAACCTGCCGGTGGCGGGGGACGTCCTTTTCGATCCGGGGAATCAACAGGACACCTCGGTTTTCTCCTCCATCATCGATGTGGCTATCGGCCAGGAGGGCACCTACACCATTCTGGACGCCTCCCACAACCGCTATTTCACCTATTACCGGACGGGCGAGCTTCTCTACGCCTTCGGCGTGCGGGGCAACCAGGACGGCACCACCACCCGGCCGGTGTCCATCGCCTACAAGGGCAGCGATTTTCTGGCCCTGGACGGCGCCACCGGCAAGCTCACCCTCTACAGCCGCACGGCCTACGGCGATCAGCTCATGGAGGCGCTGCATCTTTACAACGACTTCCGGTATGACGACGCGGTGGCGGTCTGGGAGCAGGTGCTGCAGAAAAACGCCAACTTCGACATCGCCTATATCAACATCGGCAAGGCCCTGCTGCGGCAGGAGCGGTATAAGGAGGCCATGGCCTATTTCAAGCTGGCCGAGGACGCGGACAATTATTCCAAGGCCTTCCGTGAATACCGCAACAGCGTCCTGACCGATTATGTCCTGGTGGTCATCGCCGCGGCGCTTGTCCTCCTGGTGCTCCTGGTCAAGGGGCTGGGCTACGTCTCCCGGCAGAACCGCAAGGAGAAGTACAAGGACAGGCGGGGGCGGCTCTCCCATCAGCTGATGTATGCCCTGTACGTCATGGTGCATCCCTTCGACGGCTTCTGGGACTTAAAGCATGAGAAGCGGGGAAGCCTCCGGGCGGCCAATATCCTGATGGTCCTGGCGGTCCTGGCTTTGCTGATACAGAATATCTTCCGCGCCTTTATCCTGTATCCCCATTCCTATGATTCCTCCTTCTCCTATGTGACGCAGGCGGCCCAGGTGGTGCTGCCGGTGCTGCTGTGGGTGACGGCCAACTGGTGCCTGACCACTCTGATGGACGGCAAGGCCGCCTTCCGCGACATCTATATCGCCACCGCCTATTCCCTGGGGCCGGTCATCCTCCTGCTGCCTCCGCTGACCCTCCTGTCTCACTTCGTCGTGACGGAGGAGGCCGCCTATGTCGCTATGCTGACCACGCTGGCCTACGGCTGGATGTTCCTGCTTATTTTCTTCGGCAACATGGTCACCCAGGAATACACCCTGGGCAAAGCGGTGGGAACCACCGCGATGACGGTGGTGGGGATAGGGGTCATTCTCTTCCTGGTGCTGGTCATCGCCACCACCCTGAACTCCATCGCCGGCTTTATCGCCAGCCTGACGCGGGAAATCCTCTTCCGCCTGTAGCCCGCGCGCGGGGCCTGCCCCGCCATCCCGATATGAAAGGACGCGGTTTCTTGAAAAGAACCATCGTGAAGGCCGCCGCGGCCGCTTCCTTCCTCGCGGTGACGCTGACCCTGTTCCCCGCGGCGCCCCTTTCCGCCGCCGGCGGGGAGACGGGCGGCATCCCCGCGGCTGGGGAGACGCTGAACCTGTCGGGGGACGCCATGCAGCCGGTGGCGGAAAACGAGGGATACCGGCTGTCGGTAAACCCCGCCACCGGTGCGGTGGAGCTCCTGGACAAAGCGGACGGCTCGGCCTGGCGGAGCAATCCGGCCCCCGAGCAGCTGACGGCCGTCACCGACTCCTCCCAGCTGGCGGAGCTCAATTCGCAGCTGGAGCTGACCTTCTTCGACACCAAGAACAAGCAGTATCAGTACACCAGCTATGAACAGGCGGCCCAGAAGGGGCAGCTCGTCTTTCAGAAGCTCCAGGGCGCCGACGGCCTGAAAATCACCTATCAGATAGGGCGGCTGGAATCCCGGATGCTGGCCCCCGATGTGATGACCGCCGCGCTGTATGCCTCCTTGACCGAGGGCCTCGACGAGGAGGCGCTGAAAACCGTCACCTCCAACTACACCCTGCTTTCCCTGGAGACGGTGCCCGAAAGCAAGCGGCAGGAGACGGTGGAGAAATACCCCGCGATCAAGAACGAGGATCTCTACGTCCTGCGCAACGTGGCCGAGCGGGTGCGGCGGCGGCTGGATGAGATTTTCAAAGCAGCCGGCCTGACGGTGGAGCGTCTGGAGGAGGAATATACGCTCATCGGCTATGAAC
>CAKTXU010000351.1 GCA_934630995.1 uncultured Eubacteriales bacterium | reverse complement strand
TCATAGCCCATATCCCGGAAATACTCGGCGATGGTGATGCCGGTATAAACGGAGGCCTCCCGGGCCGCCACGGGCATATCGGAGGTGTTGGCGATGAGCACCGTGCGCTTCATCAAAGACTCGCCGGTACGGGGGTCTTTCAGCTCCGGGAACTCCCGCAGCACGTCGGTCATCTCATTGCCGCGCTCGCCGCAGCCGATATAGACGATGATATCCGCCGCCGCCCATTTGGCCAGCTGGTGCTGCACCACCGTCTTGCCCGAGCCGAAGGGGCCGGGGACGGCCGCCACACCGCCCTTTGCCAGAGGAAACAGGGTATCGATGACCCGCTGCCCGGTGACCAGGGGAACATCGGGGGAGAGCTTGCGCTTATAAGGCCGGCCCACCCGGACGGGCCAGGTTTGCATCAGCGTCATGGACCGTTCGGTTGCGTCGGCGGATGTCAGGGTGCAGACAATCTGCTCAACGGTGAACTCCCCTTCCGCCGCGGCCTTTATCGTCCCCTCCATGCCGATAGGGACCATGATTTTATGCCGGACCACCGGCGTTTCCTGCACATAGCCAATCTCATCCCCGGCCTTGACGGCGTCCCCGGTTTTGACGGTGGGAACAAAATGCCAGGCCCTTTCCCGGCTGAGGGAAGGGACAGACACGCCCCGTTCCAGATTAGAGCTGCTGCGCTTCATCAACTCCAGCAGAGGGCGCTGGATGCCGTCGAAGATGGTCCCGATAAGGCCAGGCCCCAGCTCCACGCTGAGAGGGCGGCCGGTGGAGGTGACATTCTCCCCCGGCCCCAGGCCTGAGGTTTCCTCATAAACCTGGATGGAGGCGCGATCCTCATGCATTTCGATGATTTCGCCGATCAGATTGTGGCTGCTGACGCGCACCACGTCGAACATATTGGCGGACCGCATCCCCTCGGCGATAACCAGCGGGCCGGCCACTTTGGTGATGGTACCGGTTGTCATACTCTATCCCATACCTTTCGGTTAACTTTCTGCTTTAGAGCAATTTTAGCAACTACCGCCAGCGGCTCAATGGCGAGAAGGGCCTGCTTGCGGCGTTGCCGTCCTTGGCAAGCGTCGGCCTGCGCCCGGCTTTTTACTGACCTTTTTGAGTAAAACCGCTCTAAGAAAACAGGATATCGGCCCCCACGGCCTTCTCCACCGCTTCGCTCAGCCGCCGCAGGCCCACGCCCGTGTTGTTCTTCACCCCGGGAATGGGGATGACCGCCGGCAGGGACGCGCCGTCCAGGGCGGCCACCTCCCGGCTGAGAACCTCGGTCAGCTCTTCGGTGAGAAAAATCACGCCGTATTCCCCGGAAGCCAGCCGGTGGAACAGGGCGGGCGCCTCGGCCGGCGTATCGCAGGGATAGACGTCGAGCCCCACGGCCGCAAAGCCCTTGACGCTCTCCGTATCTCACATGGAGGCGACCCTAAGCATACAGCAACCGCATCCTTTCCCGGATTTGCTCCTCCTCCTGACCCGCCCGCAGGCCGGTCAGCAGAATGTGAATATCCTTTATCTCCGCTTCCTTGGCCAGCAGATAGCCCAACAGGGGCTCCGGCCCTAGGGTCACGGTCTTGGCGCGGCGGGCGATGAGGGTCATCCGGTCGTCCACCCACTTTTCAAACGCCGCGGGAGCTTCCCGGAACCGGGCCGCCGCCTCCCGGCAACCGTAGGCAGACAGGGTTTCCAGGTAGTTCAGCAGCTCCTCTTCCCCCGACAGGGCCGCCCGCGTCAGGGCGGACAGCTCCAGCCCCTCCACCGGGCAGAGAGCGGCCTCCAGCAGCTCACGGCCCTTGCCGGCCCGGGCCGTCCGCAGCGCCACCTTGATGTCGGCGTAAAATACCGCCGTGCGGTTGAGTTCCACGAGCAGCGGCACGCCCGTCTCCTCCGCCGCTTCCACCATCGCCGCCATGCGGGCTGCTTCCAGCACCGCGTCGCTGCGCTGTGTGTCGGCGGTATGCGCCAGCAGATCATAGGCCTTATCCAAAGCGGTTCCCAGCCGTGCGGGCAGGGCGGAAAATTTTCGTTCCCGTACCGCCGCCTCCAGCCGGGCCGGTTCTACCGACCACGGCTCCAGCAGCAGATGGGCATAGGGCTTATCCCGCAGGACCCCCTTGAGGACGGTCTGTGCGTTCTGGTAATCGTTTTGCACCAGGAAGGGGGTAAACAGCTGGAAATCCGGTACGAGGCTGCGGAGATATTCCCACAGCTTCGCCCGCTCCTGCCGCAGTAGATCCTCCATATTCTCCCGGTCTCCGGCGGGCAGGCCGTACCCCTTGTCCCGCAGAGCGGCCGTGACCCGCTCCGGCGTGCGGAGGGCCAGCAGCTGATCCATATCCTGCCGGGTCAGCAGGGCGGTTTCATGGGCGCGCACCGCGCCCGAAGCAAAGGCATAGGATGTCTTGGCCATCCTTCCGGCCCTCCTTTCCCGTCAGTCCTCCGGAGGAAACAATTCCCTCGCGAGGAAATCCTCCAGTTCCTCCCGTTTGGCCTCGGCCAACGCGGTTAAGCGGCAGTCGATTTCAATTTCGTCGTACCGCAGCAGGAAGCCGCCGCCGATGTCCGTCGGCTGAACCGACAGCTCCACCCGGCGCCCCTCCGCCAGCGAAGTCTGCAGTCCGGCCATAAAATCGGCCGGCAAACGGGCCAAATCCCGCCCGTCCAGCCACAGGACGCCCTGCCCCTCCTGGGCCGCCTCCCGGATCATCGCCGCCATCCTGGCAAAATACGCTTCCGCAGGCATCTCCAGCACATGGGCAATGGTTTTGTCCAGGGCCTCGTCCACCAGACGGCGCCGTTCCAACAGCAGACGTTCCCGCCGGGCCAGCTCTGCAGCCGATTCCGCCGCCTGCGCGGCCCGTTCCGTGTCGGCCTGGGCCCGGGCCAGAATCTCCTTTTGCTTCTGCCGGGCGGCGGCTTCCGTTTCCGCCAGCCGAGCGGCGGCCTTCTCCTCCGCCTGGGCCCGCTGCTTTTCCGCGTCCTGCCGGGCGGCGTCAAGAATATAGTCAATGATTTGCTGGGCGGACTCCATGGATGGGGCGCCCCCCTTTCACATCAAATGGATAAGCTGTTTTGGGCGCCCCTCCGAAAAGGCATTCCATGCCTTTTCCCCTCCTTCT
>CAKTXU010000350.1 GCA_934630995.1 uncultured Eubacteriales bacterium | reverse complement strand
CGGGAGGGCCCACACAGCAGATGACCTGTCCCTTCATTTCCTTTGACAGGGAGCGCACCGCCAGAATCTCAATGATCCGCTCCTTGATTTTGTCAAGGCCGTAGTGATCCCTATCCAAAACCCGCCGAGCATCCTGCAGCTGCAGCTTGTCCTTGGTCTGTGTATTCCAGGGAAGCTCGAGGCAGGTGTCGAGATAATTCCGCACCACCGTGGCCTCATGGGAGCCGGCCGGCATTTTCGCCAGTTTATCGCATTCCTTGAGAAGCTTATCCCGGCCGCCGTCCGGAAGCGCCAGGGCTTCTATCCGCTGCCGGTATTCGTCGGATTCCTCCAAGGGGTTATCCCCTTCGCCCAGCTCGGCGGAGATGGCCCGCATCTGCTCCCGGAGATAATATTCCTTCTGATTGCGGTCGATCTGCTCATGCACCTGTTCTTGAATGCCGCGTTCGATTTCAAGGATAGAACTCTCCCGCTGCAGGATGGTCATCAGCAGTTCCAGCCGCTTCTCCACCGACACGGTGCTCAGGATTCTTTGCTTTTCCTCCACCGGAAGCTGGATATTGGAGGCGATATAATCCGCCAGGTAGCCGGGGTCATCTGCGGAAGCCACGCCCATGAGAACATCGGGCGCCACCTTCTGGGCCAGGTCAGCATAGTTCCCGAAATATGTACGGCATTCCCGCATCATCGCCTCGCGCCGAAGGGCGCCGGCGATTTTCGTTTCAGGGCATTCCCGGGCCACGGAGATGGGATAGGGATCGCTTTGAATGAATTCCCGGACACGAGCGCGATAGAGGCCTTCCACCAATACGCGGAGGTTGTCGCCAGGCAGTTTGAGAACCTGCCGTACCTTGGCCACCACGCCGACGGTATACAGGCCGTCCTCGCCGGGATCGTCGTCGGTCAGCTCCTTCTGCGTGACGAGAAGAATTGTCTGCTCCTGCCCCATCGACTCATTGAGCGCCAGAATGGATTTTTTCCGCCCTACGTCAAAATGAAGCAGCATGCCGGGAAACACCACCAGGCCCCGCAGGGCCAACAACGGCAGGGTTTCCGTGCGCAAAACATGTTTTTTAATACCCAATTGTACGTCACCTCACTCTGGGGATATTTTGAAAAAGCGCGGGGCCAGACGGCCGATGCCGCAGGAGCATCCAACTGCTGACCCCGTATCCCCCGCACGGCTTACGCCGTCACTTTTTTCTTGGTTGTCCGGCCCTTGACGGGCGCCTTGAGCCGGACCGGCTTCTTCTCCGGATCGTAAACGATTTCCGGGGTTTCGCTGTCTCTGATGCAGCCTTCGGTAATGACGATTTTTGCTATCGTATGATCCGACGGCGCCTCAAACATCAGGTCAGTCAGCAGCTTTTCCATCACGGAGCGCAGACCACGGGCGCCTGTACTCCGTTTTAAGGTTTCCTCGGCAACCGCCTTGAGCGCCTCGTCGGTGAAATCCAGTTCCACACCGTCCAGGCTGAAGAGCTGCTTATACTGCTTGAGAACCGCATTCTTCGGTTCGCAGAGAATGCGCACAAGACTGTTCACATCCAGCGGATGCAGGGTGGTCACCACCGGCATCCGGCCCACCAGTTCCGGGATCAGGCCGTACCGGATGAGATCCTGCGGCACCAGCTGGCTGTACAGCTTGTCGATTTCCGCGTCCTTCTTGGAGCGGACCTCGTTGCCGAAGCCCATGGCGCCGGAGGCCACCCGCTTTTCTATAATCTTTTCAATGCCGTCGAAAGCGCCGCCCAGTATAAACAGAATGTTGGTGGTATCGATTTGGATGAACTCCTGCTGGGGGTGCTTCCGGCCGCCGGAGGGGGGGACGTTGGAAACCGTGCCCTCCAGAATCTTCAGAAGCGCCTGCTGAACGCCTTCGCCGCTGACATCCCGCGTAATAGAGGGATTCTCGCTGCGGCGGGCAATTTTATCGATTTCATCCACATAGATGATGCCGCGCTCCGCACGTTCAACATCGTAGTCGGCGGCCTGAATCAGGCGCAACAGAATGTTTTCCACATCCTCGCCCACATAGCCGGCTTCAGTCAGGGTGGTGGCGTCGGTGATGGCGAACGGAACGTCCAGCGCCTTGGCCAGGGTCTGGGCCAGGGCTGTTTTTCCCACGCCGGTGGGGCCGAGGAGGAGCACGTTGCTTTTTCCCAGCTCGGTATCCGCGGAGGCGTTGAAATAAATCCGTTTGTAATGGTTGTAGACGGCGACGGACAAGGCCACCTTTGCCTCATCCTGCCCGATGACATATTCGTCGAGCGCCGCCTTGATTTCCTTGGGCTTGGGCAGCTTCGGCGGAAGCTCTTCCGCCGGCCGCCGCCGGGCAAAATTGCCGCCGTCCTCCAGAATGGATTCGCACAGCTCGACGCACTCATTGCAGATATAAACGCCGGGCCCGGCAATGATACGCTGTACGTCATCCTGCGGCTTCCCGCAGAAGGAACAGCAGACGGTACGGTTTTCGTCGTTTTTCGGCATGGTTAACGCCCCCCTTACACGCTTTTAGCCAGCGGCTCAATGCTTATCGATAACCTTGTCGATCAGGCCATACTGCGCGGCGGCCTCAGCGGTCATGAAATTGTCCCGGTCGGTGTCCCGCTCGATGGTTTCCAGAGGCTGTCCGGTCATTTCAGAGAGCAGGCGGTTCATCCGATTGCGGATAAACAGGATATGATCGGCGTGAATCTTGATATCGCTGGCCTGGCCTTTCATGCCGCCCAGAGGCTGATGGATCATGATTTCGCTGTTGGGCAGCGCCAGACGCTTACCCTTGGCGCCCGCGGCCAGAAGGAAGGAGCCCATGCTGGCGGCCATGCCGATGCACACGGTAGACACGTCGCATTTGATATAGTTCATGGTGTCGTAGATGGCCATACCGGAGGTGATGGAACCGCCCGGGCTGTTGATATACAATTGGATGTCCTTGTCCGGATCCTGCCCCTCCAGATACAGCAGCTGCGCCACCACCAGGGATGCGGTCGTATCGTTAACCTCGTCGGACAGCATAACGATGCGATCGTTGAGCAAGCGGGAAAAGATATCGTAGCTGCGCTCACCGCGGCTGGTTTGTTCCACGACATAAGGGACCAAGCTGCTCATTTTTTCATTCATAGGATT
>CAKTXU010000349.1 GCA_934630995.1 uncultured Eubacteriales bacterium | reverse complement strand
CCGGTGGCCATCGGATCGAGCGTCCCGGCATGGCCCACCTTTTTCTCCTTCAGCAGCCGCCGCATGGCGGCGCAGCAGGCGAAGGAGGTCATCCCGGCGGGCTTGTCCAGGCAGAAAATTCCATCCACAGGCTCACCCCCTGCCGTTGTCACCGATGGCGGGCACGGTGTCCGCCACCGCCCTCAGCAGCTTGTCTACCGCGGCATCGGCCGGGGCCTCCAGGGAACAGCCCGCTGCCCGGACATGCCCGCCGCCGCCCAAGCGGCCGCAGATAGCCGACGCGTCGGCATGGGAACCGGTGCGCACACTGATTTTGAAGTTGCCGTCCGCCTTCTGCCGCAGGGTGATCCCCACCCAGACCCCTTCGATTTGACGGGGAATGGGAGCCAGCCCCTCCATGTCGTTCTCCTCGGCCCCGCTGGCGGCAATCATATCGTTGGTGATGAGCATCACCGCGCAGCGGCCGCCGAAATGAAAGCGCATGCTGTCCAGCGCCAGACGTTCCAGCTCCACCCGCGCGCGGGACTTGGTATCAAACATGGCGCGGTTAATCTGCTCGCTGTGAATGCCGATGTCCATCAGCGCCGCCGCCATCCGGTGGGCGTCCGCGTCGGTGTTGGCGTACTTGAAGCAGCCGGTGTCGGTGGCCAGGCCGGTATACAGGCATTCGGCCATACCGCTGTCCAGCGCGGCTTCCAGGAGCCGGATTACCGTGAATATCAACATAGCGGTGGCCGCTCGGCTCGCGTCCAGCAGCAGAAAGCGGGCATAGGCGGTGTTGGAGCCGTGGTGATCGATGCACAGATCTATGTTTTCCGCCCAGCGGCTCCCCAGGGAGCCCAGCAGCCGGACGTCGGCCACATCCACCGCACAGACAAAGGCGGGCTCAAAGGCGGGCGACGGCACCCCTGCCGTCATATAGTCGTATTTCTCCGGAATGGGGTCCGCGCACTCCACCCGAACGGTTTTGCCAAGGGACTGGAGAGCGCGGCACAGGGCATAGGCGGAGCCCAGCGTATCCCCGTCGGGATACTGATGGGTCAGCAGTAAAATCCGGTCCGCCTCTTTCAGCAGGGACGCCGCCCGGGCGGCGTCGATACGATTACATGTCGGTTTCATCGCCATCCCCGTCCCTTTCGTCTTCTCCCGCATCTTCCACCGGCTGGGGCGGCTCCCGCCTCTCCAGGTCGTGCAGGGTCTGGGCGATCCGGGCGCTGTAGGCGATGGAGTCGTCCGCCACGAACCGCAGCTCGGGCACATGCCGCAGATGCAGGGCAACGCCCAGCTCCCGCCTCATGAAGCCTGCCGCCGAGGTCAATCCCTTGACGGCTTCTCTGGCGGCGTCCATTCCGTCCATGGAGCTGACATAGACCTTAGCATAGGCCATATCGTTGGTGACCTCCACCCGGACGATGCTGAGCATTCCCCCCTCTGGCCGGTTCACCCTGGGGTCCTTCACCCGGCGGAGGATGGCGGTCAGCTCCCGCAGGATATCCTCGCTGGTGCGATCCAATCGATAACTAGACATGGGCACCTCCCAAAAATCCCCCCGCATATTAGCGGGGGCCGGCTTCACGGACGGTAGATAGTATACCCGTCCGTCCCGCCGTTACGCATGGGCGGGAAAACCGCGTGGAAGCCGGATTACTCTCTGTATTCCTCAATGACATAGGTCTCGAAGATATCGCCTTCCTTGATGTCGTTGAAGCGTTCGAGGCCGATACCGCACTCGTAGCCCTGGGCGACGTCCTTCACGTCGTCCTTGAAGCGCTTGAGGGAGATCATCTTGTCGTCCGCGACAATGATGCCGTCCCGCACCACCCGGAGCAAATCGTTGCGGTAAACCTTGCCGTCCAGCACATAGCAGCCCGCGACGGTGCCGACATTGGTGATTTTATAGACCTGGCGCACCTCGGTGCGGCCGTGCATGACCTCCCGGGTCTTGGGAGCCAGCATGCCCTTCATGGCGGACTCGATCTCCTCGATGCAGTCGTAGATAATGCGGTACATCCGCAGCTCCACCTGGGCGCGCTCGGCGGCGGCCTGCGCCACCGGATCGGGGCGGACATTGAAGCCCACGATGATGGCGTTGGAGGCGTCGGCCAGCATGACGTCGCTTTCGCTGACGGCGCCCACGGCCCCGTGGATGACCCGCACCCGCACCTCGCTGTTGGACAGCTTCTCCAGAGACTGCTTGACCGCTTCCACAGAACCCTGGACATCGGCCTTGACGATGATGTCCAGCTCCTTCATCTCACCCAGCTGCATCTGATCGAAAAGGTTGTCCAGTGTGACCTTCTGATACTGGCTGAACTGCTCCTCCTTGGCGGCTGTTTTGCGCTGTTCGACCAGCTCGCGGGCCAGCCGCTCGTCGGTGACGGCATTGAAGATGTCGCCGGAAACCGGCACTTCGTCCAGCCCCATGATTTCCACCGGCACAGAGGGGCCGGCTTCCTCGACCTTTTTGCCCTTGTCGTCGGTCATGGCGCGCACCCGGCCCACCGCCATACCGGCCACGATGACGTCGCCGGTATGCAGGGTGCCGTTTTGCACCAGGATGGTGGCGATGGGGCCGCGGCCCTTGTCCAGGCGGGCCTCGATAACCGTGCCCTTGGCGGCCCGGGCGGGGTTGGCCTTGAGCTCCTTCACCTCTGCTACGAGCAGCACGGTTTCCAGCAGCTTGTCGAGTCCCATGCCGGTGTGGGCGGAAACGGGAACACAGATGACGTCGCCGCCCCATTCCTCGGGCACCAGCTCATGCTCGGTGAGCTGCTGCATCACCTTGTCGGGATTGGCGGTGGGCTTATCCATCTTGTTGATGGCCACGATGATGGAGACGCCCGCGGCCTTGGCGTGGTTGATGGCCTCCACGGTTTGCGGCATGATGCCGTCGTCGGCAGCCACGACCAGGATGGCAATGTCGGTCACCTGGGCGCCGCGGGCCCGCATGGAGGTAAAAGCGGCGTGGCCGGGGGTATCCAGGAAGGTGATATACTGCCCGTTCACCTCCACCCGTGAGGCGCCGATATGCTGGGTGATGCCGCCGGCCTCGCCGCCGGTGACGTCGGTTTTGCGGATGGCGTCGAGAATGGAGGTCTTGCCGTGGTCGACATGGCCCATGACCACCACCACCGGAT
>CAKTXU010000348.1 GCA_934630995.1 uncultured Eubacteriales bacterium | reverse complement strand
CTGCTGCACGTATTTCTGACCTCGGTCGGCTCGGTGATTTATCTGTTTTTTCTGACCAAGCTGCTGGGCAACAAGCAGATGTCCCAGCTGAGCATGTTCGATTACATCAACGGCATCACCATCGGCTCCATAGCCGCTGAGATGGCTACCGCGCTGGAGGATGATTTTCTCAATCCCATGTTGGGCATGGCCGTATACACGGCGGCGGCGCTGCTTATCTCCCTCGTAGCCACCCATTCTATCAAGCTGCGGAAATTCCTCATCGGCAAGCCGCTGATACTATACGATAACGGCAAGCTATATCGTAAAAACCTGAAACGGGCCAAGCTGGATCTGAATGAATTCCTGACACAATGCCGGGTGGCGGGTTATTTCAACCTGGCCAGTGTCCAGACTGCCGTTTTTGAAACCAACGGCAAGATAAGCTTTCTTCCCGTGGCCGGGCAGCGTCCCGCTACGCCCGACGATTTTAACCTCTCCCCCCAGCAAGAGCACATTCCCACCACCGTCCTCATCGACGGCGTGGTGCTCGAGCAGAATCTGCGCACCATTGGGAAAAACGGACAATGGCTGGATAAGCAGCTCAAGAAGCAGGGCTTTCCCGAGGCCAAGGACATTTTCCTCGTCACCTGCGACAGCAACGATAACGTCAGCGTCTATGTCAAGCTGGACAACCCGTGAACCTTAGGGCACCTTGACATTTTCCGGAGGGCGGGGTAGTATGAAACCAATACGGCGAGGGGAAGGAAGGCGGCACGATGCGTCTATCGGCAAAGGGGCGGTATGGGCTGGAAGCCCTCATCCTCATGGCTGAGAGCGGGGACTCTCCCGTTTCCTCCGGGGAGCTGGCCGGACGTTTGGGAATTTCCAAGGCGTATCTGGAGCAAATCCTGGTCCCGCTGAAAACCGCCGGGCTCTTGACGGCATCCAAGGGCGCCCAGGGCGGGTACAGGCTGTCCCGGCCTCTGGATCGGCTGACGGCCTGGGATGTGCTGTCGGTTTGTGAGCTTTCCCTGGCCGCCGGCGGGGAGCCGCGTGCAGACGTCATGCCGTCGCCTGCGGCGCAGGCGGTGGACGAGCTGATCGTGAGCCCGGCCTATGCCGTCCTGCGCCGCGCACTGGAGACGGTGACTCTGTCCGACCTGGCGGCCCGGACGGAGGAATACGCCGCCATATCCGGCTATATGGCCAATTTATAAGGAGATGTCAAGACGATGGATACACCTCTTTCCAGGGAAAAAGCCTATGAGCTGCTGATACGCTATAACCGGGAGTCCTTTCACATCCGCCATGCCCTGACCGTCGAAGGGGTCATGCGCTTCTTCGCGCGGGAGCTGGGATACGGGGAAGAGGAGGATTTCTGGGGCAATGTCGGTCTGCTGCACGATTTGGATTTTGAGCAGTACCCGGGGGAGCATTGCCTCAAAAGCCAGGAAATCATGCGCCGGGAGAGGCTGGACGAACGCCTCATTCACGCCACGGCCAGCCACGGCTATCAGCTGACGGTGGACGTCGTCCCTGAACATACCATGGAGAAGGTGCTTTACGCAATAGACGAGCTGACCGGGCTCATCGGCGCGGTGGCGCGGATGCGGCCCTCCCACAGCGTGCAGGATCTGGAGGTGCCGTCGGTGATGAAGAAATTCAAAACGCCGAAATTCGCCGCCGGCTGTTCCCGTGAGGTCATTGAGAAGGGGGCTGCCATGCTGGGCTGGAGTCTAGAGGACCTGATAGGGAGGACCATTCTGGCGATGCGCGCCTGCGAGGGCGCGGTCAACGAGGCGTGCGGCGTATGAGCATCCGGGAAATCGTCGAGGCACAACGGGCATATTTCCGCACCGGCGCTACCCGTTCTCCGTCTTTTCGGGAGGCATCCCTGCGCCGTCTGCGGCAGGCCATCCTGGAGCGGGAGGACGACATCAACGCCGCTTTGCGGGCGGATTTAAACAAGTCCCCCTTTGAAGCCTATATGACCGAAACCGGCATGGTGCTGGAGGAGCTACGATTCGTGCTGGGGCGGCTGCGGCGCTGGGCCAAGCCGGAGCGGGTTCCCACTCCGCTGGCGCAGTTTCCGTCGAGAAGTTTCATTCTCAAGGAGCCTTACGGCGTGACGCTAATCATGGCGCCCTGGAATTATCCCCTCCAGCTGAGCCTGGAGCCGCTGATCGGCGCCCTGGCGGCCGGAAACTGCGCGGTGGTCAAGCCCTCCGCCTATGCCCCCGCCACCTCGGCGGTTCTCGCCGAGCTGCTCGGCGCCTGCTTCCCGCCGGAATATGTGGCGGTGGTGCAGGGCGGGCGGCAGGAAAACCAGGATTTGCTGGAGGAGTCCTTTGACTATATCTTTTTCACCGGCGGCGTGGCGGTGGGAAAGCTGGTCATGGAAAAAGCGGCCGTCCATCTGACTCCGGTGAGTCTGGAGCTGGGTGGCAAGAGCCCCTGCATCGTGGATGAAACCGCCGATATCCCCCTGGCCGCCCGCCGTCTGGCCTTCGGGAAATTCCTCAATGCCGGGCAAACCTGCGTGGCCCCCGATTATCTGCTGGTGCAGCGACGGCTGAGGGAGCCACTGATTGCCGCCCTGACCGCCTGCATACGGGAGTTTTTTGGGCCGGTTCCTCTGGACAATCCCAATTATCCCAAAATCGTCAATGAAAAGCACCTCGGCCGTCTGCTGGGACTGCTGGAGGGTGCCCATATCCTCACCGGCGGCGAAAGCCGGGAGGGGCGGCTGACTCCCACCCTGCTGGACGGGGTGACCGCCGATTCCCCCTGTATGCAGGAGGAAATTTTCGGCCCGATTCTTCCCGTCCTGACCTACGATACCCTGGAGGAGGCGGTGAATTTCATTGTTTCCCGGCCAAAGCCCCTAGCCCTCTATCTTTTCACCCGGAACAAGGCTACCGAGCAAAGGGTGCTTTCCTCCGTCAGCTTCGGGGGCGGCTGTGTCAACGACACCATCATCCATCTGGCCACCTCCCATATGGGCTTCGGCGGCGTGGGCGCCAGCGGCATGGGAAGCTATCACGGCAAACGCAGCTTCGACACCTTTACCCACGAAAAGAGCATCGTCAAAAAGGCCGGCTGGCTCGACCTGCCCATGCGTTATCCGCCCTATACTGACAAGCATTTCCGGCTGTTGC
>CAKTXU010000347.1 GCA_934630995.1 uncultured Eubacteriales bacterium | reverse complement strand
GTATATCGGCCATATCTCTGTATTGCAGCGTCTGTTCGATTACAGCCCCCGGCAGCTCTCCTCCGTCTTTATTGCATGGGGGGATCAGGGAGCGGGATATTATGAATATAATCCCGTTATCGGCCTGTTGAAATCCTCGGTATTCGGGGAATATACCCTCGCCCCGAAGGGTACGGCCGCTTATGACTGGTCGGTGGTGCTTTTCTATGCGAATATGACGCTGGCTCTCACTGCCGCCATTGCCCTGATATGGCTGCTCTGTAAAAAGAAAAGCCCCCTCTCCCCCACCCTCAAAACCTTTTGGGGGCTCCTGGCCGGTGTGATGCTCTTTTCCTATATGCAGTTTTGTCTGATCTATCCTCACACCTGCACCCAGAACTTCCGTTATCAGGTACCGCTGCTGGCCGTGGGGACGGTGGCGCTGGGCCTGCTGCTGCGGCACTGGGAGGGCAAAGCCGGACGTATCTACGGGGCCGCCCGGGGCGCTCTGCTGGCTGTCTGCGGCGTTTTCTGCCTCGCCTCTGTCGTCCTCTATTATCTGATTGCCTAAAATTTCTCATCCGTCCGGCGACACGCGTTCGCCGAGAGAAGGAGTTGCATTCATGTCCAACACCACGTCGGCGTTTATCGCCATTGTCGGCCGTCCCAATGTGGGAAAATCCTCCCTGCTCAACCGCATGGTGGGCCGGAAGGTCGCTATTGTTTCGGACAAGCCTCAAACCACCCGCACTCGTATTATGGGGGTGCTGACCCGTGGGGAAACCCAGCTGGTTTTTCTGGACACCCCCGGCAACCACAAGCCCCGCACCCGTCTGGGGGATTTTATGGTCAAATCCATCGGCGAAGCGGTATCCGGCGTGGACGCCGCGGCGCTGGTGGCCGAGCCAAAAGGGGAAATCAAGGACGCGGAGCTGGATTTACTGAACCGGCTCAGAACCAACCGGCTTCCCGCCCTGCTGGTCATCAACAAAATCGACACCCTGGAGGACAAGGGGCTCCTCCTGCCCTGCATCGCCCGTTGGCGGGAAGCCTATCCCTTCGATGCGATTCTGCCCGTATCCGCCCTGACGGGGGACGGCGTGGAGGAGCTCGTCTCCGAGCTGTCCAAATACGCCTTTGAAAGCCCTCACTTTTTTCCGGACGACGCGGCAGGAAATCCCCCACGGCATCGCGGTGGTCATTGAAAGCATGGAGGAGCGGGAAACTGACGCCGGCCCCCTTCTGGACATCGAGGCCAATATCTTCTGTGAAAAGGACAGCCACAAGGGCATGGTCATCGGCAAGAAGGGCGCCATGCTCAAGGAAATCGCCACCCAGGCCCGGCTGGACATGGAAGCCCTGTTCGGCGCCAGAGTCAATCTGCAATGCTGGGTCAAGGTCAAGGAGGACTGGCGCAACCGCCAGGGGCTGTTGAACAATTTCGGTTATAAATTGTAAAATGCTTTGCGGCCTTCCAGTTGTTTCCGCCATCAATTTCCGCGTGTATCCCCGCGCTCCCGGCGCAGTCTATGAATATACTGGACCAATGGGAGGAATGCGCCATGCAACAGGATTCACTGTGGACCTCTTTTTTAAAGACCGGCCGGGTCGAGGATTACCTGCGCTACCGCGGGATCGATATCTACGCCCGGACGGACAGGCCGGAAAAGGAGAAACGACGCCATGAGGCAGACGACCGACGCCCTCATCATCCGGGAAAACAACAATATTGGTGAGGCGGATCGATTCGTCACAGCCTTGACCCGGGAGCTCGGCGTGGTGCGCGCCTCCGCCCGGGGCGCCCGGAATATCAAAAGCCGGAACGCCTCCGCCACCCAGCTGCTGTCCTATTCCCGCCTCGGCCTGTATAAGGGGCGGGATAAATACATAATCGACGAGGCCGAGCCGCTGCGGCTTTTTTTCGGCATCCGGGAGGATATCGAAAAGCTGGCTCTGGCCCAATATTTCTGTGAGCTGTCCGGGGTGCTTGCCCCGCAGGAGGAGCCGGCGGAGGACTTTCTTCGCCTGATGCTCAACGCCCTGCACCTGCTCAGTGAAAACCAGCGCCCCCCCCGCCAGTTGAAGGCGGTGACCGAGCTGCGGATGCTGGCCCTGGCCGGTTTTATGCCGGATCTCACCGCCTGCGCGGCCTGCGGTCGTTTTGAGGGCGGGCCCATGTGGCTTCAGCCCCGGGAGGGCGTCCTGCTCTGCGCTCCCTGCGGCGGCGGCGCGCCGCCCGGCTCCCGGTCCTTGACGGAAGGGACGCTGGCCGCCATGCGCCACATCCTCTACGCGCCGTTTGAAAAATGCTTTTCCTTTTCCATGACGGAGGAAGGGCTGCGCCTCCTGAGCGGTGTGGTGGAGGATTTTCTCCTGACCCAGCTGGGCCGTTCCTTTAAAACCCTGGATTTTTACCGCTCTATGGAAAATTGACTGCAAAGGATATGTCCTACTGATGACCGCATTTGCCGAACATATCTATACCATCGTCCGCCGGATTCCCGCCGGAAAGGTCGCCACCTACGGGCAGATAGCCTTACTGGCAGGGCGGCCGCGGGCGGCCCGCGCCGTGGGCGCGGCCATGAGCCGCTGTCCCTATGAGGATGTGCCCTGTCACCGGGTGCTGAACGCCGCCGGGGGACTGGCCTTTCCCGCTTTTCTCAGCGAGGACGGACAGCGCACCCTCCTGGCCATGGAGGGAATTCTATTGTCTCCGGAGGGCCGGGTGGATCTCAGCCGCTACGGCTGGCGGCCCCTGCCGGGCGAACTGCTGTAAAGGATAAGGAGTACCATGAATAAACACCTCAAAGCCCTGGAACTGGATAAGGTTCTGGAATTGCTGGCCGGGGAAACCGGCTGCGCGGATGCCGCGCAGCTGGCCCGGGAACTGACCCCTTCCCCTGAATTGGGAGAGGTCCGCCGCCGCATGGAGGAAACGGGCGACGCCTACCGGCTGATGGCAGGTTTCGGCAGTCCTTCCTTCGGCCAGGTGAAAAACGTCACCAACGCCCTGCGCCGGGCGGACGCGGGCGCGTCCCTGTCCCTGCGGGAGCTGCTGGACATTGCGGAGACCCTGCGGGTCATCCGCTCCCTTGCGGAGTGGCGGGCCCACTGCGCCGGTGTGGAAACCTGCCTGGACGACCGTTTTTCGGTGCTGGTCCCCAACAAGTACCT
>CAKTXU010000346.1 GCA_934630995.1 uncultured Eubacteriales bacterium | reverse complement strand
TATGTATATAGGCCGTGAAGCCGATATGCATTTTTGTGTTAAAAAACCGGGAAAGATAGCTTTTGCTCACGCCGATTTGCCTGGCGACGTCCCCCAGGGACAACTGCTCATGGAAATGATCGGCCAATAAGGCCACGATGCGGGAGGTCAGCTGACTGCCGCTGTCCGGCTCCGGCTTATCATAGGCGAGAGCGGGGAGGAGCCGGCCCAACAGCAGCTGGACATAGGCGCCGGCCACGGCCATATCGTCTCCGGGCGCTTTCATGGCGGCCAGGCCATCCAGGCAATAGCGGACATCCGGGTGCAGCGCCGCACTGTGTACCACCGGGCACTGGGGGATGCGGCTGGTCAGAAGAGGACGGTTGATATCTGAAAAGCGGGGATGGACGATGGCAATAGTCAGCAGGGTATCCTCCGGCGGCGTCAGAGTGTCGTAGGCGTGGGGGATTTCCGGAAAAGCGATGAACAGGTCCCCTGCCTCGAGAGTGTGGCTTTCGTCCCGTATACGGACGCTGAGCCTGCCCTTTTTCATGAGAATGATTTCCACCTCGGCATGCATATGCAGGGGAAAATCCATCCGGTTGCAGGTGTCTACCACAATGGGTTCCTGCTTTATTTCATAAAAGGGTATGGTCATTCCGCATTCCCCCAACAGGTCAATATTTGTCTCAAGTGCGCCATGCTTTTTCTGTAAGTATCCCTTGGACCATGCTATGATGAAAGTATCTGACAAACACCATTTTAACGCAGAATATCCATCAAGAAAAGGGGGTTCTTATGAAAAAGAAAGCATTGCTTTTCCGGGGCGGATGGGACGGACACGAGCCGCAGCTGACCTCCGCCAGATTTGCGGGTTTGCTGCAAAAGCACGGTTATGAGACGAAAATCGTGGATACCCTGGACGTTTTTGCCGACTTAGAGGGGCTGCTGGCGCTGGATTTGCTGGTTGCTTGCTGGACCATGGGGGACATTCCGTGGGAATACTCCGTCAACATAGCCAAGGCCATCGGCGCCGGCGTGGGTCTGGCGGGCTGTCATGGCGGCATGTGCGACTCCTTCCGGCAGAATACGGAGTGGCAGTTTATCACTGGGGGACAGTGGGTCAGCCATCCCGGAGGGGACGGCATATCCTATACCGTCAACATATGCCGCGGCTCCAGCCCGATTGTGGAAGGGCTGGAGGATTTCCCCGTCTGCAGTGAGCATTACTACCTGCATATCGATCCCGCCGTTGAAGTTCTGGCCACTACCCGCTTTCCGCTGGTGCCCTATTATCACATCTCCAACAAACCGGTGGATATGCCGGTAGCCTGGACGAAATACTGGGGAAACGGCCGGGTGTTTTACACGTCTCTGGGTCATCACGACGACGTGTTCGACAAATATCCCAGCGCTCAAATATTGATGGAGCGTGGAATGCTCTGGGCGGGGGAGGGCCGCGCTTATGCGCGGGAGCACGGATTGACTACGGCGCGGTTCGAAAATCAAGCGAAGATGTATTGATATCGTCAAGGAGGGGTTTGGAATGATCAGAATCGGCATGGTGGGCGTTGGAAATATCAGCGGCATCTATCTGCAGAATATCACAGGGTTGTTCCGGGATATCGAGCTTACGGCTGTGTGCGATTTGGTTCGAGAAAAGGCGGAAAGGGCGCAGGCGGAGTACGATATCCCGAAGTTATACGACACCATGGAAGAGCTGTTTGCCGACCCGGAAATCGACATTGTCCTCAATCTGACGCGGCCGTATGAGCATTTTGATGTGACCAGTGCGGCATTGAGGGCCGGTAAGCATGTATACAGCGAGAAGCCCCTGGGCGCCACATGGGAGGAGGGAAAGGCCCTGGCGGCTCTGGCGGAGGAAAGGGGACTGATGCTGGGCGGCGCGCCCGACACCTTTTTGGGAGCGGGCATTCAGACCTGCCGCCGCCTCATCGACGACGGCTTCATCGGGCGGCCCATTGGCGCCGCGGCCGCCATGGTCTGCCACGGGCACGAAAGCTGGCATCCCGATCCGGCGTTTTATTATCAGTTCGGCGGCGGCCCTCTGCTGGATATGGGACCCTACTATATCACGGCGCTTGTCAATCTGCTGGGCGGCGTCCGCGCGGTCACGGGAGTGGCGGCCACCAGCTTTCCCCAGCGGACCATCACCAGCCGGCCGCTGGCGGGCGCTGTCATCGATGTGGAGGTTCCCACCCACGTCAACGGCATTCTGCAATTCGACGGCGGGGCGGTGGGAACCATCCTGACCAGCTTCGACGTGTATGCGCCCGAACAGACGCGACTGGAAATCTACGGCACGGAGGGAACGCTGTACCTGCCGGATCCCAACGGCTTTGGCGGACCAGTCCGGCTGCTGCGCCCGGAGGATGGGGGGACGCCTAAGGAAATCCCCCTGCTCTATGATTATCCGGGAAACAGCCGCGGCCTCGGTCTGGCCGATATGGCTGTGGCGCTGGAAACAGGCCGCCCCGCCCGCGCGCCCCATGCCCAAACCCTGCACGTGCTGGAAGTCATGACCGCGATACAGAGGAGCAGTGACGCAGGGCGGACCGTGGAGCTGGAAACGCGCTATACGCCCCGGGCGCCCATGGTGAAGGCGGTTCTGCCGGGTGTGTTGGATCGCTGAATATACGGGGAGCCCGGACCAGGCGGTCCGGGCTCCTCAGCGTATCAGGCGCTTGACGCGCTCCCGTATCGGTTAATAATTCTCGGCTTTGACCTGGAAATAGGCCTGAGGATGGGCGCAGACCGGGCATATTTGGGGGGCGCTTTTGCCGATGACGATATGGCCGCAGTTGGCACACTGCCAAATGGCGTCGCCGTCCTTGGAAAAGACCAGGCCGTTCTCCACATTGGCCAGCAGCTTGCGGTACCGTTCCTCATGCTCCTTCTCAATTTTGCCCACAGCCTCGAAGAGATAGGCGATTTTGTCAAAGCCCTCTTCCTTGGCCTCCTTGGCAAAACCGGCGTACATGTCGGTCCACTCGTAATGCTCGCCCTCGGCGGCGTCCAGCAGATTGGCGGCCGTGTCCGGCACCGCGCCGTCGTGCAGCAGCTTGAACCAGATTTTGGCGTGCTCCTTCTCGTTGTTGGCGGTCTCCAGGAACAGGGCGGCAATCTGCTCGTACCCGTCCTTCTTGGCCTTGGAGGC
>CAKTXU010000345.1 GCA_934630995.1 uncultured Eubacteriales bacterium | reverse complement strand
TGTCAACCTGTTTGACTCCGGCGCCGTCGGGACGGCGGCTGACGGTTCCACAGGCATCATCGAGTGGCTTTTTAAGGTGGGTATCGAGGCGTCGGAGGCCATGCCCCTGCTGCTGTTCATCGGCATCGGCGCCATGATCGATTTCGGGCCGCTGCTCTCCAATCCCAAGATGTTCCTATTCGGCGCCGCGGCGCAGTTCGGCATTTTCCTGACCGTTCTGGTGGCCTCCTTCATGTTCCCCTTCCAGGACGCGGCTGCCATCGGCGTCATCGGCGCCGCTGACGGCCCCACATCCATTCTGGTTTCTCAGATGTTTAAATCCGCATATGTGGGGCAAATCGCGGTGGCCGCTTATTCTTATATGGCGCTGGTGCCCATCATCCAGCCCGCTGCCATCAAGGCCGTGACCACCAAGAAGGAACGGATGATCCGGATGCCCTATAATCCCCAGTCAGTCTCCAGGAGGACCCGTATCCTGTTCCCCCTGGCGGTGATGATTGTCGCCGGGCTGGTGGCCCCCAAGTCGGTGTCCCTGGTGGGGATGCTGATGTTCGGCAACCTGCTGAGGGAATGCCTGAAGCTGGACAGCCTGTCCCAGACCGCCCAGACCACTCTGGCCAATCTCATCACCATCCTGCTGGGGATCACCATTTCCTTCACCATGCAGGGAGAGCGGTTCGTCGATCCCGCTACGCTGGTCATTATGGCGTTGGGCCTGCTCGCTTTTGTCTTTGACACCATCGGCGGCGTGCTCTTCGCCAAGCTGTTGAACCTGTTCCTGCCGGAGGGCAAGAAAATCAATCCCATGGTGGGCGGCGCCGGTATTTCGGCCTTCCCCATGTCCGCCCGCGTCATCCAGAAGATGGCGCTCAAGGAGGACAACCAGAACCACCTGCTTATGCACGCGGTGGGCGCCAACGTCGCCGGACAGATAGGCTCAGTGGTGGCCGGGGGCATCATCCTGACGGTGGTTCCCCGCCTGATGGGCGCGTAACGGAAAGGGAGAAGAGACAATGAAAATTTATTGGAACGCGGAGCAATGGCCCGACGCCCTGCTGCTGATGCTGCTGGGCATGGTGGGCATATTCGTGGTGATGCTCGTTATCATGGGTGTGGTGTATCTGCTGAACAGATTCGCCAAGGACAAACCGAAGGACGAGCCGGATGAGAAAACCGGCGGCAAATGACACCGCATGAAAGGATCGAGAAAATAATGGCCGATAACAAGAAGATGGTGGAGGCGATCACGTCCATGGACGTGGATTTCGCCCAGTGGTACACCGACGTGGTGAAAAAAGCGGAGCTGGCCGATTATGCCGGGGTGCGGGGCTGCATGATCGTGCGCCCCTACGGCACCGCCCTGTGGGAAAATATCCGGGACGATCTGGACGCCAGGTTCAAGGCGCTGGGGCATGAGAATATCATGATGCCCCTGTTCATCCCGGAAAGCCTGCTCCAGAAGGAGAAGGATCATGTGGAGGGCTTTGCACCCGAGGTGGCCTGGGTGACTCACGGCGGCGAGGAGGAACTGGCCGAGCGGCTGTGCGTGCGTCCCACCTCCGAGACGGTGTTCTGCGATCACTATGCCAATATCATCCACTCCTACCGGGATCTGCCCAAGCTCTATAACCAGTGGTGCTCGGTGGTCCGGTGGGAGAAGACCACCCGTCCCTTCCTGCGCACGATGGAATTCTACTGGCAGGAGGGCCACACCATGCACGAGACCGCGCAGGAGGCCATGGCCGAAACCGAGCGGATGCTGAACGTCTATGCCGATTTCTGTGCCGAGTCTCTGGCCATTCCGGTCATCAAAGGACGCAAGACCGACAAGGAGAAATTCGCCGGGGCGGAGGCCACCTATACCATCGAGGCCATGATGCACGACGGCAAGGCCCTCCAGAGCGGCACCAGCCACTATTTCGGAGACGGCTTCGCCCGCGCCTTCAATATCCAGTTCACCGATCGGGAAAACAAGCTCCAATACCCCCACCAGACCTCCTGGGGTATGTCCACCCGCATCATCGGCGCCATCATCATGACCCCCGGGGACGACAACGGTCTGGTGCTGCCCCCCGCCGTGGCGCCGGTTCAGGTGGTCATTCTGCCCATCGCCCAGCACAAGCCGGGGGTGCTGGAAAAGGCCGCCGAGCTGAAAGAGCGGCTGTCGAAGTTCGTGCGGGTGAAAATGGATGACAGCGACAATTCCCCGGGCTGGAAATTCGCCGAGTATGAGATGAAGGGCGTACCCCTGCGGCTGGAGATCGGGCCCAAGGATATTGAGAACGGCCAGTGCGTCCTGGTCCGCCGGGATAACCGGGAAAAGACCTTCGTGCCGCTGGATGAGCTGGAAGCCCGCATCCCCGCGTTGCTGCGCGGGGTCCATGACGGGCTGTATCGGAAGGCCCTGGAGCCGCCGCTACATTGGAGGCGATGCAGGAGCTCGCCGCCAACCACTCCGGCCTCATTAAGGCCATGTGGTGCGGCAGCCAGGAGTGTGAGCTGAAGCTCAAGGAGGCGGCCGGGGTATCCAGCCGCTGCATGCCCTATGAACAGGAGCACATCGCCGACACCTGTGTCTGCTGCGGCAAACCCGCCAAGCATATGGTGGTGTGGGGCAAAGCCTATTAAATTTGATGAGATAAGGAATGAAAGATGATGAATCAATTGGACCGGCCCGTCAAGGGCGAACCCATTGCCGTGATGCACACCAGCCTGGGGGATATTTCTATCCGCCTTTTCCCCGACAAGACCCCTAAAACCTTCGAGAACTTCACCACTCACGCGAAAAACGGTTATTATGACGGCCTGAAATTTCACCGGGTCATCAAGGATTTCATGATCCAGGGCGGGGATCCCAAGGGAACCGGCACCGGTGGAGAAAGCATTTGGGGCCGGGAGTTCGAGGACGAGCCGGATATCGAGTTGCGCAACTACTGCGGCGCGCTCTCCATGGCCAACGCCGGCCCGAACACCAACGGCAGCCAGTTCTTCATCGTTCAGGCGTCCTCCGCTCCGGCCGATATGCTGGCACAGATGAAGGGGATGACGGCGGAGCAGGGTTTCCCCGCCGAAGTCACCGCCGCCTACGAGAGGGTGGGGGGTACCCCGTGGCTGGATTTCCGCCACACGGTTTTCGGCCAGGTCTACGACGGCATGGAGGTGGTCAACGCC
>CAKTXU010000344.1 GCA_934630995.1 uncultured Eubacteriales bacterium | reverse complement strand
GATAAGACCCTGCTTCTGGAAAACGGCGGGTTTCAATGGATTTTCCACGGCGGGGATATCGTCAATCCCGCCATCGATTTGGACACCAATGTGTTCATCTGTCGGTTGGATGAGACGGACAACGCCGACGGCGCTGTTTTGCGGGAAATGACGGATGGCGCGGCGGCGCTCCAGGTGCAGTTTCCCCCCAACGGCCTGCTGCCCGGCAAAGCTGTGTTCAAAATCAAGGCTGATTATACCTTCCGATCCTATCTGGGGGTGAAGGATCTCTATCTGTATTATTACGATCCGGTTGCCTGTGAGCTGGATTTTCTGATGAAAAGGCTCGAGGTGACGGACGACGGCTATTACGAGTTCCCGATTACCCACAACAGCACCTATATGCTCTCCTCTCAGCAGGCCGCTCCCCGGTTCGTTTCCGTCAAAACCGGCGGCGGCGGGGACGGCAGCGGCAAGCAGGTGGCGGAGCAGGTCAAGGCCCGGGAGGAGGAAACGACGGGGGCCGCCGGGAACGCCTCGTCCTCCGCCTCCGGGAGCGGGGCGTCCGCCCTTGAAAATACGTCGGGCGCGTCTGCGGGCAGTCCCTCGTCCGGCGCCTCCCCCGGCGCCCCGGGGGGCTTTCCGTGGGGCATCGCGGCGGCCGTCGCCGCCGCCGTTCTGCTGGCTGCTGCCGGCGCGCTGGCCTTTTGGAAGCGGGAGGCGATCCGCGCGTGGCTCCTGCATCGGAAAAACGGATAACGGAATCCAAATACAAACGTATAGAAATAAAAAGGCTGCGGACGTTTATATGTCCGCAGCCTTTTTGTCCAAAAAGTATCGGAGGGAGAGGGAGGGCAGCAGGAAGATAAATCTTCCTGGAGGGGGAACCGTCAGGCCCCCTCCGCGGATGGCGGACGTGGACGGCAAAAGGGGCGGCTGCACAATGGTGGAATAGGCGTAAAAAACGGGGAAAAGCGCGCAATGCGGAACGCAACGCCTATTCCGCCGGGGGAGGGGATTCCGCGGGGGGAAGGCCGTTATCCACGAGCGGCCTGACGAGCAGCATCGAAAGGGTGAGGAGGACGATGCCCGCGCCGGTGGTAATCAGCAGAAGACGCACCCCGCCGGGCAGGTCGGCCAGAGGGCCGAAAAGCAGCATGCCCAGGGGCATGGCGGCGGAGGCCACGATCTGCACGAAGCTGAACACCCGCCCCTGCATTTCGGGTTGCACCTTTTCTTGCAGAAGCACGATGCTGGGGGAATTGAAAAAGGGCATGGAAACCCCCACAACCGCCATGACGGCGAGATACCAGACGAAATTGGTCACAAGGCCCAGCGCCACGGTGAGGCCGCCGAAAACGACGCCCGCCAGGACGATGGTGTGGATCCGGTTGCGGAAGCCGCCCCAGGCGGCGATCAGCAGCCCGCCCGCCACCGCGCCGCCGCTGAAGGCCATTTCGTTCATGGTCTGCCGCCACACCTCGTCCCCGAAAATATGCGCCACCAGCAGGGGGGTCAGCACCGAGGCGGGGGTGATGAGAAACATCAGCAGCGCATAGACAAGGAGCAGACTGCGCAGAAACCGGTGGGTGACCATGTAGCGCAGGCTGCCCGCCAGCTCTCTTAGCGGGCTTTCAGGCGCCGTTTCCCGCCGTAGGCGGGGAACCTTGAGGAAGGCCATGATGCCCACCCCGGCGGCCGCCGTCGCCACGTCCACCAGCAGCACGGCGGTCAGATTCATGTTGGCCGCGGTCAGGATGGCGCCCGCCACGGCGGGGGAGAGCAGCAGGGTCAGGGATTGAAGGGTGCCGTTGACGCCCGATACCCGCATCAGCTTGTCGGCGGGCGCCAGCTGGGGAATCAGGGCGTTGACCGCGGGCGTCTGGATGCCCGCGCCGGCCGAGCGGATGGCGGAAACCAGCAGCAGCAGCCACAGCTCCTGATAGCCCGACAGCATCACGACGATGAGGACGAGGGTGGACAGGGCGATGGCCGAGTCGGAGAGCATGATGAGCATCTTGCGGCTGAAACGATCCGCCCACACTCCCGCGAACAGGGAGATGACGATTTGCGGGAGAAAGCCGCAGAGGGTATAGAGGGTCATCACCATGCCGGATTTCGTGGTCAGGGTGATGTACCACAGAATGGCGTACTGGACCAGGGAGGAGCCGAACAGGGAAACGGTCTGGCCGAATAGGAACCAGGATATACGGCTCCGCCAGTTGCTGTCCCCGGTTGCTTCCGGTGATTCGTGCGTCATAGGGCAATCCTTTCGACGGGAAAATTTGCGCCGTACAGGCCATGCAGGCGATCCCGCCGGTTCAGTGTATCATAAACGGCGCCGCCGTGCAACCGCGGCTTCCGCAGGCTCGGCAGGCGCATGGTAAATGCGCATATAAAATCAAGTGGGGTCGCCGTCCGGCTGCCGCGCCGCCGTGTTCGATTTGGAGACGGGAAAGCGCCTCACCCTGGCGGAGCTGTTCTATGAGGATGTGAAGTACATCGTCCTCATCAACAACCGGCTTCGCGCCTCTGTAGACGAGGAGAATGCGGGATTACGTCATGTACGGCGGCGGCTCATATCCCGCGGCGGCGCTGCATACGCCGCGAAGCGGGGCAAATCGACAAGCAGTGGGGCAAATCGGCAAGCAGTGGGGTAAATCGACAAGAAGCGGGGCAAATCTTGTCGATTTGTCCCGCTTTTGCATAGTTGAAGCATATGGTAAAAAATGGAAAATTGCAAAAAACGGCGGGCGCGGATTATAAACGGCGGTCCTGCCCGGCCAGGGGCCGTCCGTACACTGAGCTTCGCCCGAGCTTCTGCTCAATTTTCAGCAGGCGGTTGTATTTGCACACCCGGTCGGTGCGGGCGGGGGCGCCGGTTTTGATTTGTCCAGTGCCCAGGGCCACGGCGATGTCCGCGATGGAGGTGTCCTCCGTTTCCCCGCTGCGGTGGGAGAGGATGGCCCGGTAGCCGTTGGCCTGCGCCAGACGCACCGTCTGTATGGTTTCCGACAGGGTACCGATTTGGTTGGGCTTGACCAGCACGGCGTTGGCGCTGCCCCTATCGATGCCCTCCCTCAGCCGGGCCGGGTTGGTGACGAACAGATCGTCTCCGACGATTTGAAGGCGGCCGCCCAGCTGCGCCGTGAGCCGGGCAAAACCCTCGAAGTCGTCCTCGCCCAGGGGATCCTCGACGG
>CAKTXU010000343.1 GCA_934630995.1 uncultured Eubacteriales bacterium | reverse complement strand
CCGTAGAGGCGCCGGTAGCCGCGACGATGTCGCTGTACACCCGTTTGTCGCTGAGCATCTTGGCCACCACGATTCGCTGAGACATGGCCTTGATTTCCGAAACCGTGCACAAATCCTCAAAAAACTGGTAACACTCCTCCATGTTTTTCAGCTGCAAAATCGCCTCAAACAGGAAGTCCGTATTGTCGTCCTTGATTTTCGAATTCATGGGAATCCCCCCCTAGGCTTATTCGCAATAGGCACGAAATTATTTTAGCACGCTACAGTGCGAAAGTAAAGAGGGAATTCGATTTTCCCGAGATACTCCTGCGGAAGCAAGGCATACAAAGGTACATAAAGGCCTGCAGAGCCGCATTCAGGAACAGCGCGCCCATCGTTCAAGCAAAAAACCATCGCGTTATTCCGTCCGACGCAGGCGTCCAATCAGCCATTTCACCCAGAGTGCCCCTGCCAGACCACCGCAAAACGCCGTATTGACTATACCGATGTCATCTCCGGTTAATCGGCCGTCCGCTATTGGAACAAACCGGCTTCTCGACACGATCCAGAGCAGGAGCGACAAAAGAAGCAGGATTAATGCGCTCCGCAGAACAGCATATAGAAGGCCGTTTCCTTCCCGTCTGGTTAAATACGCATCACGTAGAATGGAACTGGCACCGAAATATAGACAGAGTATGACCGCTAGGATAGCCGTCTCCCCCATAGGTTCTCCCCAAACATACAAGGTGTTCGCTACTCCATTAGCGAGCAGAAGAATATAAATGAGGCTCAACGCCTGAAGTGCAATTTTATGCCGGGTTTGCAGCTGTCGTTCATCGTAATTCTATGATTTCATGTTTCCTCTTCCCCTCCATAAATATCGGACGGCCTCAGCTCTCCCCAAAAAGCTCATCCAGCGTCCGGCCAAGAATACGGCAGATAGCGATACAGAGCTTAACTGTGGGATTATATGGCGTTGATGGTCTGCCGCGAAACCCCCACTGCGTCGGCCAGAGCCTGCTGAGTCATATCCCGTGCAGCGCGTGCCGCTTTTAGACGGAGATTTTTACCCATCCACATCACCCCTTACATCTATATAGTATAGTATTTACAACAAATTATCAAATATATTTTACTAAAAAGGCTGCAAATCCATAAAGATTGTGCTATACTGGTTATAATTGAGAGGCTGACCCGCAGAATCGCAGCATTCATAAATCCCGTAAAAACCGGGTGGCTTGTCGGCGGCTTTTCAGTCGGATAACCGTCACCCCGCTTTCGCATAGCCAATCGGCGTAGCGTTTCCGGTTCTGCTTGTTAAATTTCCAGACGGCTTTTAAAAATGTCCACTTCTCCCGGTCGAACCGTTCAGGGCAATCACCGCCCATGTCCGGTCGGCTTTTTCCGTAATTTTTGAACAACCGCTGTATAACCCCATAAACACATTGCATGCCGGAAAAATCCAGATAAATCACCGTATCGCAGTAGCGCAGACGAAGCGGCAGAGTCCGCGTAAAATTTCCGTCGAGGATCCAGCGTGGCTTTATAAGTTCCTGCATCAGCAGCCCGTCGAACACTTCCGTTGATACGGACTCCCAATTGTCCCGCCAATACAGACGGTCCAAGTGAATCAGGGGCAGCTGCAGCTTCTCCGCCAACTGCCGGGACAAGGTGGTTTTGCCGGCCCCGCAGCCGCCGATAATCAGTATCCTCTCCAACGAGACTCCCCTCTCTCCTGCGGAATCCTTACATATTACCGGTTTTGTGTCCGTATGTCAATCACCGCCATTCGTATAGTGTCACGCTTACCCCATCATTTCGGGAGGTATTCCATGACGGATTTTTCCTTTGTTTCCATGATCCCAATTGCCAAAGGCTGGTCAGAGGACAAAAAGTACCGAGTCACCACAACGGACGGCGCCAACTATTTGCTACGCATTTCCCCTATGGAGCGCTATGAAGCCCGTAAGGCGCTTTTTTTCACGCTGCAAGAGATTTCAAGGCTGGATGTACCCATATGCAAACCGGTGGAATATGGCGTCTGCCGGGACGGCGTCTACATGCTGCTTACCTGGATTGACGGAAAAGACGCTGAAGAGGTGCTCCCGTCCCTATCTCAACAAGACCAATATGCGCTGGGCCGAAAATCCGGAGAGTATCTGCGGATACTGCACTCCATCCCGGCGCCGGATACGCAAGAGGATTGGTACACGCGCTTCAGCCGGAAATCCGCTATGAAAATTCAAAAATACAGGGAGTGCCCCATTCATTTTGAGGGCGGCGACAGCATGATCGCATATATCGAAAATCACCGTGAGCTGCTGAGAAATCGCCCACAATGCTTTCAACACGGCGATTACCATATCGGCAACATGATGTTGGAAAACAACCGACTAACCATCATCGACTTTGACCGGTTCGATTACGGCGACCCCTGGGAGGAATTCAACCGCATCGTCTGGTCCGCGCAGGCCAGTCCCGCATTTGCTGCCGGACAGCTCGACGGTTACTTCGGCGGCAAACCGCCGATGGTATTTTTTCAGCTGCTTGCTCTGTACATCGCCAGCAATACACTATCCTCCATCTATTGGGCTCTCCCGTTTGGCCAAAGTGATATGCACACCATGCTGAAGCAGGCGCAGGACGTCCTTTCCTGGTTCGACCATATGCGGAATCCTGTTCCGTCCTGGTATGAAGAC
Source organism: uncultured Eubacteriales bacterium (assembly GCA_934630995.1). GTDB lineage: Bacteria > Bacillota > Clostridia > Oscillospirales > Acutalibacteraceae > CAKTXU01. Next base: position 507 of record CAKTXU010000343.1, on the reverse strand, counting down.
AAACATAAATAGACATCTGAATAGAGACAAGGAGGGAGGCCGCCGCCTCCCTCCTTGTCTCTATTCTTTTATCGCCTTGTGGAATACCTTTTTCCCCTTTTTTATAATAACGTGACCCTTTTCGAAATTTTCAGCCGATACAATATAGGCGATATCTGTCACCTTTTCATCGTCCACGGCCACGCCGCCCTGCTCGATAAGCCGCCGCGCCTCTCCGCGGGAAGGCACCAGTCCCGTCAGAGAAAGCAGGTCGATAATACCGATGCCACCCCCCTGAAAAGCAGAGGAGGGCAGGACGGTGGAGGGCATATTCTCGCTGTCTCCACTGCCGGAGAAAAGGGCGCGAGCGGCCGCCATCGCCTTGTCGGCCTCGTCCCGGCCGTGAACCAGGGCTGTCACCTCAAAGGCCAGCCGCTCCTTCATTTTGTTAATATCCATGCCCGCCGCCATGGACTCGATTTCCTCCACTGGAACGAAGGTCAGCATTTTCAGACATTTGGCCACGTC
>CAKTXU010000342.1 GCA_934630995.1 uncultured Eubacteriales bacterium | reverse complement strand
AAAAGCCTGAATAGCTACATCCTGCAATTAATTGAAAAGGACATGGAAAAATCCGGCCACCCGTTAAAGTGACCGGATTAAAAGATATACTCGTCGTCAATGAGGGCGATAATACCTATATCATAACGTCCGTAAGTGTATCCCCATTCATAGGTCATCAGCAGCACCGCGTTGGCCGCCGCCCCCAGTCCCGCATAGTCATGCCCCTCATAGAGCAGGCCGGGCTGGCCGGTGGAGGTCTTGGGGGCCAGGGCGACGATCACCTGGTAGCCCGCGGCGTTGAGCCGCTGTGTAACCTTCTGGATAAAGGCCGTATAGGCGTCCCGGTCCTCCGGCAGAATATACTCGAAATCCACGTCCAGCCCATAATAGCCCTTTTGTGCCAGGGTGGCCAGGATATTGCCGATGAGGGTATCCTGGGCGGCGGGATTCTGAAAGATAGCGTGGGCCAGGGCGTTGCTGAAGTTGCCCTCGTCTGTCAGGGTGGATATCAGCATCAGCGGCGCCACCCCGTATTCCCGGGCGATGGCGATGACCTCCTCGTCGTCGATGCCGATGAGCTCTCCCTCCGGGGTGAAGCCGTAGGTGAACAGGGTTAAGTAGGTGAGATAGGGCAGGGTGCGGCGCAGCACGTCCCGGTCGATATAGGGATAGGCGTAGCCGTTGACGGCCAGTTGTCCCTGCTTGGCCCCTTCATAGGCGATGACCAGCGTCTGCCCGGGATAGACGGTCGGATCGCCCTCCAGGGCGGGGTTGTTCCGCAGCAGCTGATTGACGGTGACGCCGTAGGCGGCGGCCACCGACGCCAGCGTTTCCCCGGCCGCGACGGTGTGCACCTGCCGGGGGGTGAGCAGCACCAGCGTCTGGCCGGGCACCAGCGGGGCGGCCGGGTCGATGTCGTTGTCCAGAGCGATGCGTTCCGCCGGGATACCGCTCTGCTGCGCTATCCGATAAAGGGAGTCCCCCGACCGGACGACATATATTTCCATGTAAGCCATTCCTTTCATAGTGGAGCAGTTTCAGCAACCGCCATCGGCTACGCGCCCAGGCCTCATACAGATTTCAATGCTGAAAACGCTTCAGGTTGTTCCTGTTATCTGTATATGCGGGCCGTGTCCGATTGGTTTCTGATAACTTCAAAAGGAAAGCGGCGCCGTCACGGCCGCCGCCCTTCCGCATAGAATGGAAGGAAGGCAGGGGCGGCAGAGCCGCCCTGAGCGGAAAGGAGGTAGTGACAGTGGATTTTGATGTGGAGATGAAGGTCATACATTGCAGCAACCCGGAGGAGAACCCGCTTCCCCATTGGCTGCGGGGAGAAGAAACGGCTGAAGCAGCCGGTGTGAAACCGGCGGCGACGGCAGTCTCCGCCCCCGTTTTTCCGTCCTTCTGCCGTCCTCTCGGTGACTATAAAGCCTCCGGCAGCAGCCGGGATTGCCTGGATTGCCGGGGCTTCCGGGCATAACCATTCCTGTAACAGTATAAAAAACCTGGGGTGACGCATCACGCAACATGATGCGTCACCCCAGGTTTTGCGTATATTTATGCTTTACGCGCCGGCCTCAGACGGGGAGGCGGCGTCCTTTTCGGCGTGAGCGGCCTTTTTCTTGCGGACAATCGCTTGTATCCAGTCGATGAACAGGAACAGGCCGATTCCGCAGGCGATATATTGGGCGGGCATCAGGGTTTCGGAATAGCGATCAAAGGCGAAGGACATCGCGTATACATAGATATTTCCCAGATACACCAACGCCAGAAAGATCATCTCTTTCCAGTGCTTTTTCCGGAAACACGCCAAAAGGAAGGACACGATGCTCCCGCCGAAAATGAGCGCGCGCAGGATGCGCAGGGCGGAATAGGGAATGCCGAAGAGCTCCTTCCAGTAGAACACGCCGAATATCATCATACGCGGCTTGCCGTATAAATAGGATTTCGCCATGCTGACCGGATCCCGCTTCGCCCACTCCTGCATCCGGTATTTGGCCTTGACGCCGTCCTCTTCCAACAAAATATATCTGTACAAATACGGCTCACTGATTTTGCCGTTCTCGTCGTAATACCGCGCATATTTTTCACGGACGACCTGCTTGACGTTGGTTTCATAATCCAGGTCCTCGTCCGCAGGGTAGCCGACTCCCTGATAGGTGCCCAGCAGCATGGGGTTGCCCGCGCCATAGGTCAACGGGATGAAGGCGTCGTAGTGGATATAGTTGCGGATGCTCCAGGGGACGATAAAGCAGAGGAGAACGCAGGCGATAATCAGCCCCTGCTTGAGCAGCTTTTTAATCCCGTATTTCGCCATACACAGATAGATAAAGGCAAAAACAGGATAGATGCCGATATTGGCCTTCATCATGAGCGCCAGAAAATAGGTGACGAGGCACATCCAGAAATATTTGGATTCCCGCGTCTTTCCCATCATGAGGGTGCTGTAAATCATCATGGTAAAGAACAGCATGAAGGGGGTTTCCGTCAGGATGAGATTATCCATCCACACGATATTCGGCATGGCCATAAAGAGGAAGGCGCACAAAGCGCCGATCCATTTGGGCGCAAAAATCGCGATGGATTTATAGATATAAAAGGCGGTAAACACCCCCATGAGAATCCAGACGATTTTCAGCACGGTCCAGAGGGCAAGCCCTTCCCCGAACAGCAGGGAGAAAAAGCCGATGAGCACGGGCATTCCCGGCATGATTTGGGCGCTCAGCACGCCGTGCATCGTGATGGTGCCGGTGTTGGCGAATTCGATGCCGCTGATGACGTAAGAGGCGTCGTCGCTGTCCAGGGTATACATCGGCCCCATCTGCCATAAGGCGACGAGACGCTCCGCCAGCAGCAACAGCATGGCGATGAGTATCCACCGGTTATCCTTGATGAAGCGTGTGAGCGTTTGCCGCAGACGGCTCACCTTATCCTCCATTGGATATATCCTCCCTCTCCTCTTCGCGAAGATAATTTTCTATGGACACGGTTTGTACCAACCGCATAACCCGGTCGGATTGCTTGGACAGGATAATCGTCAGATTGAAGGTGATGGCCAGCAGGGCGACCACGCCTAGAAACAGGATGAGGTTCGATGTGGTCTGGATGCGCATGACGGAGGCAAACCACATGGCCACCTGCGGGATAAAGGAGACGATAATCATGCCGAACGAAACGACAATCCACAGCAGGGAATATTGCAGCTTCAGT
>CAKTXU010000341.1 GCA_934630995.1 uncultured Eubacteriales bacterium | reverse complement strand
GCCCATCCCCTGAAGGCCGTTGCGGAAAATGAAAAGCGCCCCCAGGAAGGGGAAAAAGAGGGCGATGGTGCGCAGATACTGCATGGCCTGCTCCATCGCTTGCGGCGTGATATCCTTGAGGAAAAGCCCTACCAGGAAGGCGCCTCCGAAAAACACCACTAGGATGCAGAGCAGGCAGCACACGGCGCAAATCTGCAGGCTGCGGACAATCCCCTCCCGAATCCGGCGGATTTTTCCCGCGCCCAGGTTCTGGCCGCAATAGGTGGCCATCGTGACCCCCAGCGTCAGCAGGGGCTGGGTGGTCAGCTGTTCGACCTTGGAGGCGGCGGTATAAGCCGCCACGGTGGCCGAACCGAAGGCGTTGATGGCCTTCTGCAGCACCATGACGCCCACGGCGGTGATGGAGAACTGCAGGGCCATGGGCAGCCCCAGCTTCAGATGCAGCAGACACAGCTCCTTGCGCAGCCGCCAGTCCGTCCGCTTCAGCCGCAGGATGGGAAAACGGCGGGCCATATAGATGAGGCAGAGCAGGCCGGAAATCACCTGGGCGAGGACGGTGGCCCAGGCGGCTCCCGCCACGCCCATGGAAAAGCAGAGGATAAACACCAAATCGAGGATGACGTTCACGACGGAGGAGAGGATGAGAAAATACAGCGGGGTTTTGCTATCCCCCAGCGCCCGCAGAACGCCGGACAGCAGGTTGTAAAACACCGAGGCGCCGGTCCCGGCGAAGATGACGACGATATAGGCATAGGCGTCGCCGATGATGTCGGAGGGCGTGTCCATCAGCAGCAGCAGCGGACGGGTCAGAGGCACCGATAGGGCGGTGACGGCGGCGGTCAGCAGGACACTGAGATAAACCGACATGGTCACCGCCTGCCGCACCCCGTCCGCGTCCCCCGCGCCGAAGCGCTGGGCCACCACCACCGAAAAGCCGCCGGTCAGCCCCATGACGAAGCCCAGGATGAGAAAGGAGATGGCGCCGGTGGAGCCGACGGCGGCCAGGGCGTCGGAGCCGATGGTCCGGCCCACCACCATGGCGTCGGCCATGTTGTACAGCTGCTGGAACAGGTTGCCCACCAGAAGAGGAAGGGAAAAGGAAAGGATGAGCTTTCCCGGACTGCCCGCCGTCATCTCCCTGACCATACCGCCTCTCCTCTCTGCGCGAAATTTTGATATCGTTGGTTTTCGGTCTGATTATAGCACGCCGGCCGCCTCCTGCATAGAGGAGGAATTTGTCAAGGTTTTGGCGGTTATCCACAGCGTTTATGCACTTTTTGCATGACAAAACGGCCGGAAGCGTGTATACTGTTTACCCATGGAGAGAAAGGAGGGCGCACTATGAAAAGGGAGCATTGGGGGAGTTTCCTCTTAGGCCGGATAGACGGCGGACGGCAGGAGGATTTCGATCGGGAGCTGGCCTGCAGAAATGTGAGAGTATCTCTGTGGGTGCTGCCCCTCATCATTCTCTTCGAGGCGTTTAATGTCTGCCGGGTCTTGTTCTTGTCGAAATCGGGGCTCTCCACCCTCAACAACTGCCGCTATTTCGGCCTGTATATGGGGCTTCTGCTGGCGACCCTGCTCTTTTTCGCCGTGGCGGTCTGCGCCCGTCTGGGCAAGATGTCCCCCCGCGCGGTTCTCAGGGGTACGGCCGTCTATGTGCTGGTGCTCATCCTGTGGGCGGCGGGCATCTCCGCTATGGACAGCCGCTCGGTGGACAACGGCGGCGTGTTCATGTATGTGCTGGTGACAACTTCGGTATTCATCTATCTGCGCCCGTGGCAGTCCGTCGCTATTTATGCCGCGGGCTATCTGGCCTTTGCCGTGGGGCTGGAATATATCTGCTGCCCGGGGGGCGACAGGCGGGGCCTGCTGCTCAACAGCCTGGTGTTTGCCCTGATAGCCGCCGTCATGGCCCTGGTCCGCTACCACAGCCACGCGGAGGATTACGGCAACCGGCTCACCATATCCCGGCAGAATGAGGAAATCCGCCGGGTCAACGAACAGCTCAACCGGCTGGTGGTGACAGATACCCTGTCGGGGCTTTACAACCGGCGTTTCCTCGAGGCGCTTCTGCCCGAGCGCTGGAGGGAAGAGGCCGGCCGGGGCGGGCCGGCGGCCGTTATCATGATGGATATCGATAATTTCAAGCAGTATAACGACCTGTACGGCCATCAGGCCGGGGACGAATGCCTGCGGCATATCGCGGATGTGTTGAAGACACGGCTGTCCAGAAAGCAGGATTATGTCGTCCGCTACGGCGGAGAGGAGTTCACCGCCGTGCTTTTCTCCCTGGAACGGGAGGAGGCGTTCGGGCTGGCGGAGGCCATCCGCGCCGCCGTGGAGACAGAGGCAGGCGGCTGTCGGCATCAGGACGCCTGTCCGGTCACCCTCAGTCTGGGCGTCTGCTGGGGCTCTTTGCATCCGCAGGCCGAACTCAACGAGTATCTCCGGCAGGCCGACGCCGCGCTATACGAGGCCAAGCGCCAGGGAAAAAACCGGACGGTACTGAAGGAGGCCGTGCGTCTGTGAGGCTGTCGATACCCTGATTAGCTCTCGGCGGGGGAGGGGTAGCGGGAAGATAAATCTTCCTGAGTGGGGGCGGCAAGCCCCTCTTAGCGCGACAAGCCCCCGCCGGTGGGCGGACAAAAGGGGGATAAATCGGCCCGTTTCCCCCCTTTTTGCCCCGCTTGGAGAAAGCGGCCGGCGCTAGCCGGGATTTTTCGACAAGCGGAGAGGCGGACGCATACGCCGCCTCTTTTTTTGCTTGACAATACCTGGAGGCACAAGGTATAATATACCTAGAGAATCCAGGCATAGGGGATACGATTTCACGCCGGGCTTTGTGCCTGCCGGAATCGCACAATTCCCCGGTCTGCGGAAAGGATGCGTCGTGACAATGAAGATAGACAAGGGCCTTCTCGGCGGGAGTATGGCGCTGCTGGTGCTTTCCCTGCTGCGGGAAACGGATCGGTACGGCTACGACATCATCCGGGAGCTGGACGCCCGCTCGGACCACACCTTCTCCATGCAGGAGGGGACCCTATACCCGGTGCTTCACCGGCTGGAGAGCAAGGGCTATGTCCGCTCCTATACGGCGGAAAGCGAGGCGGGGCGCAAGCGGAAGTATTACTCCCTGACCAAAAAGGGACTGGGTCAATTGGAGGAGGAGCGGGCGCAATGGGAAACCTTTACCC
>CAKTXU010000340.1 GCA_934630995.1 uncultured Eubacteriales bacterium | reverse complement strand
CCAGGTTGGCTTTCCAGGTGCCGCTGAGATCGACAACCGCCTCCTTCACCCCGTCCACAGCGGCCGGCTCGGGCCGGATGACCGGCCGCGGAATGCCGTTGGTTTCCGGCCCCGTCAGGGAGACGGGCATAGAAGGGGTGGGAGCGCCGTATATCTCCACGTTTTCAATGTCACCGATGCTGCCTCCGGTGAGCTGAACCTTCACATATTTGCGGTAGGTTTCATTGACCTCCGCCGTGACGACGGCGCCCTCCGTCTTTACATTGTTCAGCGTCACGTTGTACCACACCAGTTCGTTTTCCGCGGCCTGCACCAGATAGGTATGGTTGCCGGCGCCCTTGAAGGTAATCCGTACCTTCTCGATGTCATAGTAAGTGTCCAGCTCCACCAGGAACTCATGGGCATCGTAGTTGAGATACGCGGGGTAATCCTTGCCGGGGGTATCCACCACCGGCTTTCCCTGCGCCGCCTGCTTTCGCACCGTCATCCACTCCTTTCCCAGCCAATCAAATTCCAGGGGCCTCTCCTTGCGGGAAACGCCCCCCAGGACGCCTGTGCCGTACAAAGCGGCAAAGACGCCGCCTGTCAGCAGGCAAACCGCCGATACCAGAACGACGGTCAGCAGCAGGACTTTCTGCGCGTTCATACGGGTTTTCATAGGGAATTATCCACTCCTTTCAAGGCCGGGTGCGTCACCGGCCGTGTTGACAACAGGTCCTCGTTTTTTGAGACGCCTCCCCCCCTATCGGCTCTTGCACAGAATCGGTCCGGCTTATTCCTTCGAGGAAAACACCCTCATGGCCAGCCGTCCCAGGGTGAAGGTGATGACGAACAGCACCACCGAAACCGCAGAGGCATAGCCGGTTTCAAACCGGATAAAGGCGTAATCGTACATATGGGCGACGATGGTGTGTGCGGCATAGTTGGGGCTGGGCATCCCACAGAGCTGCACCGCGATGTCGAACACGCTGAACGCGCCCACGATGGAATTGATGGCGCTGAACAGCATCTGGGGGCGCATGATTGGAGCGACGATGTAGCGCAGCTCCTGAAAACGGGTGGAAACCCCATCGATGTGGGAGGCCTCCAGCAGCTCGCCGGGAATATTCTGGAAGCCTGCCAGAAAGACCAGAAAGCCCGTGCCCATGCTCATCCACGCCGAAACGAAGATGACCACCGGCATGATGGTGCTGGGATCCATGGTCCAGAGAATCGGTTGGGTGATGACGCCCAGCTTGATGAGGACATTGTTGATGAGGCCGAATTTGTCGCCTGAAAAGAAATAGAGCCAGATAACCGACATGGCCACGCCGCTGACGATGGAGGGGGCGTAAAAGCCCAGGGCGTAAAATTTCTTGAACTTCATCACATTGATGAACCAGGCGGCGATAAAGGAAAACAAAAAGCCAGCCGGCCCGATGATCAGAGCGAAGATAAAGGTGTTTTTCAGGGCCAGGATGAAGATCTCATCGTTGAGGAAAAGATTCCGGAAATTGGTGAAGCCGATAAACCGGGGGGTGTCGACCATGTTGAAATAGGTCAGGCTGTACCCGGCGGAAACAAATATCGGCAGAATGGTAAACACGAAAAAGAGAAGCAGGAACGGGGCTAGAAAGCAATAGCCGATAACATCCCGCCGGATACCCCGCAGCCCTGCGTGCCGTTTCACCCGCTGTGACATACCGTTACCCCTTTCTGCGGCGGCCGCCGCGTATATTCCATCACTCGACCAGCCCCGTGCGCTCCACGCCTTCCACAAAGCTTCTCTGCAGGAAGGCGAATACCAGGATAAGAGGGGTGATGCAAATGGTGATGGCCGCCATAATAACCCCTTCGGTGACCAGCATATCCAGCTTGCCTTCGGACAGGGCTTTGAAATAATCCGTCAGGCCGTTGAAGACCGAGGACAGCATGGAGGGCAGCGGCAGCTTATCCGCAAAGGACAGATAGATGGAGGGCTCGAAGTAATCGTTCCAATGCCAGACGATGGAGATGAAGGCGCACACCAGGAAGGCCGACTTCACGTTGGGAAGAATAATCCGCCAGTAGGTGCCGAAATACCCGCAGCCGTCGATCGTCGCCGCTTCCTCCAGTTCCTTGGGCAGCCCAAAGAAAAACTGGCGGAAAATAAAGATATACATGCCGCCGCGCAGGCCGAAGCCGAAAAAGGCGGGCAGGATGATGGGCAGATAGGTGTTCATCCAATTGAGCTGCAGGTAATAGGAATACTGAGGCAGGACGATGACCTGGGCGGGAATCAGGATGGAGAGGATAACCACTCCGAAGAGCAGCCCTCTCCCCCGAAACTTGAAGCGGGCGAAGCCGTAGGCGATGAAGGAGCCGGACAACAGATGACCCAGGGTCGTCAGACCCGTGATAATCAGGGAATTGAGCAGGTGCCGCCCCACATCCAGATATTTCAGCGCCGTGGCGTAGTTCTGCCAATACAGCTCTCGGGGCGCCCAATTGACGGTGACGTCGTTGAGATCGGCCATGGATTTTACAGAGGTTATCAGCATATACAGGAAGGGATAGAGAAAGGCGAAGGACACGGCGATGAGAAATATGTACAAGAAGGGCTTGAGCAGCCGTTCCCGGCGCCGCAGCTTCATCCCCGCCCTTTTAAAGACCTGCCGGAGGGCGGATCGATCGATAGCCATCAAGCACGCCTCCTTTTCTTTTGGGGCTTGGGATCCGCGCTGCCGGTAAAGGTCCGCAGCAGCAAGAAGGCCAATCCGATGAATAGGAATACAATGAGAAAATACATCCAGCTTATGGCAGAGGCATAGTCGAACTTGATGAACTCGAAGGCCTGGAGAGAAAAATACTCCATAACGCTGTTGTTGCTGTCCGAAAAGGAGTCGATGATGGTGTAGATAAAGCTGACCATAATGACCGGCGACAGAGCCGGCACGGTGATGTACCACAGCATCTCCCATTCGGTGGCCCCGTCACAGCGGGCGGATTCATACAGGGATTTGGAGATGCTCTGCAGCCCCGACAGGAACAGCAGAATTTGCAGACCGGATTTCCAGAACACCAATGTCATCTGGTTGAGGAAAATCCCGATGATTTTGGCGATATCGTCCCCCATGTAGGTGCGGAACAGGGTGGGAAGCTCAATGCCCCGGGACAGCTCCAACGCCTCCTCCGTTGCTCCGGAGAAGAGAAGATACTTAAAAATGAGGCCAGAGCCCAGAACAAAGGGCAGGATGAATATCGTGCGGAACACGCTCCGCCCGGCGAAC
>CAKTXU010000339.1 GCA_934630995.1 uncultured Eubacteriales bacterium | reverse complement strand
CGCCATTATCTCCGGCTTCATCAGATACTGATGCGCCCTGGGCGAAAGGCGCAGGGCGGCGAACCGCCCCTTTTTCATAACCGCGGGCAGAGCGTCGGGACACGGGATTTCCCGGGTATAGCCGGGCAGGAGGGTATACATGCCGTACAGCCCGGCGGGCGCGTCCGCGAGCGCCGCCGCCAGCAAGGCGTTCCCGGTAACCGCTCCCGCCACATCCGCCGCCTCTGTCCGCACAAGGCCGCCGGCCGCCCCGGCCCGCTTGAGAGCCGCCTCCAGCTCGTTAAGCGTAGCGCAGGGCAGGCACGGTTTTTCCTCCACGTTGATAGGCACTCCGTAACTTAAATTCGCATCGTAAAAGAGCATTTCAATCCTCCAGCTTCACCCATCTTCTTTGTTTGCTGCTCTCCACGCAGGCTTCCGTCAGCCGCACAAGGCGCGCCGCCTCCTCGAGCGTGGCGAAGACGGGGGTGTCGGCACGTCCATCCGCCAGCGCGAGGAGATGGCGGTAAAAGGCGGAAATATTTTCGCTGAACGCATCGTTCCAGCCCTCCGGATGCCCCTTGGCCAGTGAGGTGCGGATAGCCGGGGACAAGCAGGACGGATCCCGCAGGACTAAGGAGTTCTCCCCATTCCTGCGCCCGATCCACAGCCGGTCGTTCTGCTCCTGGTTCCACATCAGGGACTGTTTGCTGCCGTTGATTTCCACCTGGAAATAGCAGCCGTGACCCGCGGATACTTCCGAAACGGTAAACACCCCGCGGGCACCGTTTTCCAGATGAAAAAGCACCGAGCCGTAGTCCTCGTTCTCCACTTTCGTCAAAACGTACTCCCCATCCGACTGCGCAAAGGTTTCGGTTTGCTTTTTCGGCTTTTTTCTCACAGGATAGGTAGCGCGCAAATCCGCCATGAGCTCGGTTATCCTCAGGCCCGTGACATGCTGCACCAAATCCATCCAGTGGGTTCCGATATCCGCCACCGCACAGGACGGGCCCGCGAAGGCCGGTTCCAGCCGCCAGCTGTAATCCGTGTCATACAGCAGCCAATCCTGAAGATAACAGCCGGATACGGCCAGCACATCGCCCACGGCTCCCGCTTCCAGGCGTTTGCGCATATCCTGCACCATAGGATTCATCCGATAGTTGTAATTGACCCCCACCGCGACGCCGGGATGCAGCCTGCTGTGGGCGATCAATTCATCCGTCTCCGCGGCGCTCAGCGCCAGCGGCTTTTCCGTAAAAAGATGTTTGCCCGCGCTGATCGCGGCTTTATTGATGACCGTATGCAGATTGGTCGGCGTACAATTGTGCACGACGTCGATATCCGGGCACCGAATCGCCTCCTGCCAGGAAGCAAAGTACCGCGGCGCGGCGTATGCTTCCGCCTTCTGCCTGGCAAGCTCCGCATTGGTGTCCGCCACGGCGTACAGCTCGCATTCGGGTATCCTCCGCAGCGCGTCGATATGGCTGACGCTTATGTACCCCATACCGATTACCGCTGTTTTCAAGCGTTTCATTGTCATCTGCCCCCACTCTCTTCCAGCAATGATTCTGATGGACGGAGCAATTCGACACCCTCAGTCTCCCAGCTCCGCCTCATAATTGAAATATCCGCCCAGGGAGAGCACAAAGCCGCCCTCCTTCGCCCGGACCTCTATCTCCGCCACTCGGTTTCCCAGGGTATCCAACCCCCAGACCCGGCACCGGCTCTTATCCGACAATAGGGTCAGGTCCCCTCGGATATCCTCATACAGCACAGGCTCAACGCCCAGGAATTTCATCGTGTTGCCATCGAGAATCATGCTGGAGTTCACGTTCCGGCCCATGGCGTAAATCAACAGCTTATCGGCTTCCCGCAGAGGCTTATCCCCAGCCATGGACAAAACAGCGACGGCAGCCCGGTCGTTCCGCGTCATCAAACTGCCGCCGCCCACGGGATTGCCCCCGCCGTCCGTATCCGTCCTGCCGGCGAATATGGCGGCTGAAGGGGCATCCAGCCGGAAGCTCTGGTTGAAAACATAGGTCAGCTCCCCGGTATCCGAAATCACCCTATCGTCAAAATATCCCTGTTCCGCTGAAATCAGGCCGAAAGAGCGCATCACTTGCGTCAACGCGTCATAAAAATTAGCGTTGGTATAGAACCCGCCGGCCTCTCCCGCGTTTTCGGCTATGGCCGTGCGGGCGCCGAGCCGGAAGGTCAGCCCGCCGACAGACAGCTTATCCGCCTTTGTCTCGGCGTGGGCCGCATACCACAAATCCCGGCCCCTGCGTTTATTAAACGCGTCGCTGAAGGGGTTCTCGGATAGCATCATCAGGCGGTTCGCTTTGGTATAGTCGCCGCCGGAAACATTGCCTGAGGGAATGACCAGATCCGCCCCTCCTTCATAAACGCCGTCTTCAATCAGCCGGTAGCTGAATTTCGAGACGAAGGGAACAAAAGCGGGCGCTTTGTAGAAATCGGCGTTCGGCGCCAGCAAATCGTCATAGGTCAGGCCGACCTCCACCTCGTTCCGGGCCGGCTGCACATAACCGTACCGGAAAAGCATGGCGGCCATGCCGAACTGGCCATACATGGCCGGCTGATTGACAATTTCAAACACGCTGCCCATTTCCTTGGTGGTGAAGAACCCCGATTCCTTCGCGGAAAAGACATACAAAAACACGCAGAATCCATCCCAGTCCTGGAACGCGCCGTAGGAGGCCATCTGCAGCAGCGCGTCAGCCTTGAATACAGCGGGGTTTGTCACATTCCACTCGGTGACAATAAACGGCTTATCCGCCACCTGCGCCCGGGACAGCACCTGCAGTGAATGGTTCCGCAGGCTGATATCCGCATCCGCTTTCCGGATGTCAAGGGACGCCATCTCATGTGTCGAATAGACGGCGCTCATCTCCGGGCCGTCCGGCAGGTTGAGATAGGCGTTTTTCTCCATCACATCTCCCTGGGCGTTTAGATAAATATCGGCGCCCCGCTCCGCTTGGTTGGAACAGTTGATGGCGGACTTATAGCCCAAATCCCGCAGCGCGTCATAAAAGGCGTGAAAGGTCGCCGTCTGCGTTTCGATCAGAAAGGTGATCCAATCGGCACGGCGGGGCTGCTGGCCCACATAATCGTACGCCACCAGCTGCTCACCCCAGCCGCCAAGGGCCGGACTTTTGACCGTGCCCAGCGCGGGATCCTCCCCCTCCTCCAGTGCCTTCGTTCCGTCGGCGTCCGTCCACGCCGCATCCAGCGCCGCACGGGTCTTGTAT
>CAKTXU010000338.1 GCA_934630995.1 uncultured Eubacteriales bacterium | reverse complement strand
GGATTATCGTTATAATACCAGTTCAGCGCGTTCTGCATGCCGAACAGGAGCAGAACCCGGCAGTCGGGCAGGGCGTTCTGGCAGGGATCGAGCAGGCGCACCTCGGCGTCCATCTCCTCAATGCTCTCCAGCAGCCCTTGGGGCTTGAGCTCCAGCACCACCGCCTCGTTGGGGCATTCATAGGCGAGATAGTGGGTGCGTCCGCCGAAGCGGACGTTGTTCCAGGTTTCGCGGTAATAGGTTTTGATATCCCGGGTGCCCATGGAATACCACATGTTGTACCAGGTGTTCCCGCCCCACTTGTGGGCCAGGGCGGTGCGAATACACATGAGGACGATTTCGTCCGTCTGGGCCACATCCCGCTTGGCCTCCCACCAATAGAAGGCGTTCTTGAAGCCCTCGAAATTCTGCAGGGTGTTGTTGCCCCACCAGGTGGGATGTACGCCGTAAAAGGCGTCGGGTCCCAGAATCTTTTTGCTCAGAGCATACATGGTTTCGTCGTTGCGCCGCATGATATCCCGGAAGGTTTCGTGATAGTCGTTGACGCAGCGGACGCACAGGGCGCGCCGCCCCTCCTCCTCATAAAAGAATCGCAGCAGGTCGTCCCGCAGCTCCCGGCCGCTGAACTGGCGGTATCGCCTGGCAAAATTATCGGTGTAAGCCACGTGCTCGAAGTAGATCTCCCGTTTTTTGTAGTAGTCGGGGTCGGTGGATTCGTCCTCAATGCGGATAATGACGTCATAGCCCCATTCGTCCGACATCACGCCGTCGGCGCCGGCCGCCCGCAGGGGCTCCAGCAGTTCGGCATAAAAATCCGAAAAGGCGTCGGAGGCCAAATCCGGGATGGGCTGCGGAATACCGATGAAGACGACCGCTGTCTTTCCGGCCGCCTCGGGTCCGCCGTCAAAGGCTACCCGGGTATGGGCGCCGTCCGCCGGGGAAAGGGAGGTGCGGGCGTCCGCCGCCTCGGCGCTTCCCGCCGCATAGGTATGGCTGCCTGTCTTTTCCATCAGGAAGGCTCGCAGCAGAGCGGGGGATTGCGGCGCCGTCCGCCAATAATGGGGGATAGGGGTGGTATCCACCAGGGCGCTGCCCCTTCCCTCGCCGTCCAGGGCCAGCTCGGTGGCTGTGGTGACGTAAGCCACATCCTCCGGATGCGCCGCGAAAAAGGCGGCGGCCTCGTTGCGGGGACAGCACTCGACAATGAGCCGGCAGCCCCGTTTGTGCAGTTCCCCGGCGCACAGGGACACGGCCTCCTGTAGCTTGGGATCCCGGAACGCCCGCTTGACCCAGTGCAGGCCGATAAAAACGCTTCCCACGTCCATCCGGCTGCAGAGATCCTCCACCTTGGCGGCCAGATTGCTCTCCAAAGTGGAGTCCTCCCATTTCCAATAAATCACGCTCTTATTTTTAGCTTCCATGCCTATCCTCCTTCGGATTGCGGTGGCTTTATTATACCGGCAGGAGAGCCGCAGATTCTATGATTTTTTTGCGCATGAGCAAAACAATATTGACTTTTTACATGAAAACGCCTTATAATATTCTTGAAAACGTGGAATATATGCAGCGTTTTGACTGGTATTCTGCAAGGGGTGAGGGTTATGAGAAGCACTGCTGAGCCGATTAACGGGTCTGTTCTGCATGAGGAAATCATCATGCCGAATATCGACCTGCCCATCAATTTTATCGAGCATCATCACGGGTCGGTGGGCCCCTTCTGTATCCTGCACTGGCATAATGAGATCGAGATCGTGTATGTCTGCCAGGGAGTGGTTTCCGCCAACTGCAAGTCCGGGACAGTGGAGGCCGGGCCGGGGGAGCTGATATTCATCAATTCCAATGAGCTGCATGATTATCACATTTTGGAGGCCCCTATTCAGCTTTACTGCTGTACCATCGGCCTGTCCCTGTTCCAAGGCCGGTACATCAGCAGCTACGACTCCCCGTTTATCTCCCCGTCCAGCAACATCGCTGTTTTTGACAACCATATTGTGGGGGACGAGGACATCGCCCGGTATTTCCTCACCATGTGGGCGGAGGGACGGACGAAGGAAAACGGCTATGAGTTCGCCATCAAATCCAATTTGTACGGCATCATGTCCCTGATGGTGCGGCGTCACATCCAGTCCACCATGTCCAACAAGCAATTTCTGTATAAAAAGCGGAATCTGGACAGCATCAACCGGGTCATCCATTATATTGAGGAAAATTATCAGAAGGATATCAGCCTGAGTGAGCTGGCGGACCTGCTCAATGTCAACCGGTTCTATTTTTGCCGTTTTTTCAAAGAGGTCACCGGCGCGACTCCCATTGAGTATCTCAACAATTTCCGTACCCATCAGGCGGTGTCCATGATGCGGGAGAAGCCGGAATACACCATCACCCAGGTGGCCACTCAGGTGGGCTACAACGACTCCAACTATTTTGCCCGGGTATTCAAATCGGTGATGGGGGAGTCGCCTTCTGTCTATAAATCGCGGCTGGAAAAGGAGGCCGCGCTCAACGCGTAAAGCTCCCCACGCATAAGACGGGGCGCCGTGGATTCGCCAACCGCGGCGCCCCGTCTTATGCGCGGGGAGCTATTATTGAATGAAATGCCCAAAGCGTTGACGGATATAGGCCAAATCCGCCAATATGCCCGGCATCGCTGGTGGAATGCATTGCGGCGCGGCGAATACCGTCCATTTCGATCGGATTTTGCCGAACGATTGTGCAACCATCCATCAAAAGTAAATTTAATTGTATGAAATTCGTATAGTTTCGTTATTATTGTCAATATAATGCGGATACAAATCAAAATATTCAAGGATGCTTCCTGAAATTCGATGTAAACTATGCACAGAATCCTATGACAAAGCTCGTTTGATTTATCCGTTTGGATTCGGGTAAACGCTGAATTCATCGGCCACGATGCCTTTTCAGCGCTTACTTAAGCGGGCAGAACAGGACATCGTGATTTTTTAGGAGGTATTTTGATGAAGAACGCATGGCGCCTGACATCTCTTATGATGGCGGCCCTGATGGCCGCCGGGACCATGGCCGGCTGTGCCAAGAAACCGGGAAGCAGCCATGGCGGCGGTTCCTCCTCGGCGGCGGAGAGCGGCGCGGATCCTCTGGCCGGCCTGGAGGGGAAGCTGGAGGGCATGCTCATCGTCTGGGTGGGCGAGACAGCTGAAGAAAATTTCAAGAAGATCGCAAAAAGCTTTGAGGAAGCCACCGGCATGACAGTGGAGCTGGTCACCTACACCGGCCTGAGC
>CAKTXU010000337.1 GCA_934630995.1 uncultured Eubacteriales bacterium | reverse complement strand
CGTATCCCTTCCGCTGGTGGCTCCTCCGGTGCTTGCGGGATGCTGCGTGGTCTCTTCCAGTACGCTGGGAAGCCCAGCCGTCACGGTGGAAGAACTGCCGCTCCCCGGACTTGTTCGGCGCACCAGCAGCAGAACGAGGATGAGGACAATGGCAACGGCTATCAGACACAGTGCGGCGATGAAAATTGTGCGGAGCGGACCGGGAGTATGGAACAGCTGATGAAAAAAGCCCCCCTGCGGCTCGTCATCTTCATCGGAATACTCTCTCTCCTGCAAGGAGAAGGACCCGGTTCCCACTGTGGACGGGCTTCCCTGCAAATGAAATATCTGCGTGTGCTCAAGCGTCGGTTCCGCCGGTGGCGGAGAAACCTGGCCGGAGGTCCGTTCTCCGCGCAGGAGCTCGTCTGCCGTGACGGACAATGCGTCAGCCAACACTGGCATCAGGGTGATGTCCGGATAACCGTCCCCGCGTTCCCATTTACTGACGGCCTTGTTGGTAATTCCCAGCTGTTCGGCCAGTTCCTGCTGCGTCAAGCCCTTTTCCCGCCGCAGCTCGGCGATAAAGGCACCTATTTTTTCGCTGTTCATCATAGTGGCTCCTTTCCGACCGCGTACAGAAGAACGGCGGCCTGAAGCATAGTGAGATATGTACTAGGTAGTATAGGCCCGGTCATGTGCGCTTCATACCGGGCAGGGTATTTTTTCTTTTCATCCGCTGTCTTCTATCATACCAATTAATAGCGAAAGAGGCAAGCTACGTTTGCGGGAATCGGTCTACCGAGCGTGGAACCCTCTGAATGGGGGGAGATTTTCGTCAATAGAATGGTCTGTTTTTTTCGAATTGTCAAATCAAAAACACGGGTGGGGAAATGCTTTGGAGGTCCATACAAAATCAAACGGATTCTCGAAAAGTTGCAACCCTTCCCTTGACAAATGGGAATAACGGGTGTATAATTCGATGTAAAGCGAATTACTTTACATCCGTTCTCGTT
This sequence comes from uncultured Eubacteriales bacterium, assembly GCA_934630995.1. Lineage (GTDB taxonomy): Bacteria > Bacillota > Clostridia > Oscillospirales > Acutalibacteraceae > CAKTXU01. The sequence goes on along the minus strand of CAKTXU010000337.1, from coordinate 2,281 downwards.
CCGTATTGACTGGGAGGGCACGCCATGGCAAAAAATCTGGAAATATCTCTGCTATTTGATTTTTATGGGGACATGCTCACCGACAAACAGCGCGATGTGGTGGAGCTGTATTACGATGACGATTTGTCCCTTTCGGAGATTGCGGAAAACGAGGGGATCACACGCCAGGGTGTCCGTGATTCCATTAAACGGGCCGAAGCGCAGCTGCTGGATATGGAAGAGCGTCTGGGGCTTGTCCGGCGTTTTCGGGAGATGCGGGAAAAGGCTGAGCAAATCCGCGCCGCCGCGGGCAGCATCAGAGAGCTCAACGATCGGGTGGGTGGCGCCCGGGAAATAGACGATCAGGCCCGCTGCATATTTGAACTGGCGGGCGAATTGGCTGAATAACTTCGTGTAGAGGAGAACCGCTGTGGCTTTTGAAGGACTTTCCGATAAATTATCCGCTGCGTTCAAGCGCCTGCGCTCCAAGGGCAAGCTCAGCGAGGCCGACGTCAAGGAGGCTATGCGGGAGGTGCGTTTGGCGCTGCTGGAAGCGGACGTCAATTATAAGGTGGCCAAGGATTTCACCGCCGCCGTCACCCAGCGGGCTATCGGCTCTCAGGTGATGGAGAGCCTGACTCCCGCCCAGATGGTTATCAAAATCGTCAACGAGGAGCTGACCGGCCTGATGGGCGGCCAGGCGGCCCGCTTGGCATCGGCCAACCATCCGCCCTGCATTGTCATGATGTGCGGCCTGCAGGGTTCGGGCAAGACCACCCATTCGGGCAAGCTGGCCAAAATGCTGAAATCCCAGGGACACCGCCCACTGCTGGTGGCCTGTGACGTTTACCGCCCGGCCGCTATCACCCAATTGCAGGTGGTGGGGGAGCGTGCGGGCGTTCCGGTTTTTGAAATGGGGACGGCCGATCCTGTGTCCATCGCCGAAAAGGCGGCGGCGCACGCCAGGGATCACGGCAACGATTATGTGATTCTCGATACCGCCGGACGGCTGCATATCGACGAGCAGCTGATGAATGAGCTGAAAAATATCAAGACCGCTGTTTCTCCCCAGGAAATTCTGCTGGTGGTGGACGCCATGACCGGCCAGGACGCGGTCAACGTGGCGTCGGCCTTCAACGATGCGCTGGGAATCGACGGTGTGATGCTGACCAAGCTGGACGGCGACACCCGAGGGGGCGCGGCCCTATCGGTCAGGGCAGTCACCGGCAAGCCCATCAAGTTTGCGGGCACTGGAGAGAAGCTGGAGGATTTGGAGGTTTTCCATCCCGAAAGGATGGCATCCCGCATTCTCGGCATGGGGGATGTGATGTCCCTCATCGAGAAGGCAGAGCAGCAGGTCAGCCGCAAAGAGGCTGAGGAGCTTGCCCGGAAGATGCAGCAGGACAAATTTGATCTCAACGATATGCTCGATCAGCTGCGTCAGATACAAAAAATGGGGGATATCAAAAGTATGCTGGGCATGCTTCCTGGCGTGGGCAAGCAGATCAAGGACGTTGAGATAGACGAGCGGCAGTTCGACCGGGTGGAGGCGATTATCCTTTCGATGACCCCGGCTGAGCGCGGCAAGCCGGATATCATCAATCCCTCCCGCAAACGGCGGATAGCCGCCGGCTCAGGCGTGAAGGTGGAGGAGGTTAACCGGCTGATCAAGCAATACGACTCCATGCGCCAGCTGATGAAACAGATGAAGAAAATGGGCAAGAAGGGCGGTCGGGGGATGCCCCACGGATTTCCCAGCATGGGAGGCGGCGGTCGCCGCTTCGGCTTCTGACAATTCGATGCATTCAAACCTGGGGGAGACCATCCTTTATGGTTGAATAATATAAGTAAGAAAATTTCTGGAGGTAATCGACATGGCTGTCAAAATCAGACTGCGCCGCATGGGCGCAAAGAAGGCCCCTTTTTACCGCATTGTGGTGGCGGATTCCCGCTATCCCCGCGATGGTCGTTTCATTGAGGAAATCGGCTATTACAATCCCCAGGAGAACCCCGCCGTGCTGAAGGTGGACACCGAGAAGGCCCAAAAGTGGATTGCCAACGGCGCCCAGCCCACCGACACCGTGAAGGCCCTGCTGAAGAAAGCCGGCGAATAATTTCCGCGGACGTCGCCGGTATCTCAAACTGCGAAAGGAAGGATTGGATCATGAAAGAGCTGCTGATTACCATTGCCAAGGGCTTGGTGGAGGATCCCGACGCGGTCGAGGTCGTCCAGGACGAGCCGGATGAGGAAGGCGTCATCGTGTTCCATCTCCATGTGGCGCCCGACGACATGGGCCGCGTC
>CAKTXU010000336.1 GCA_934630995.1 uncultured Eubacteriales bacterium | reverse complement strand
GACCCGGACCCGGTCGCCGGAGTAGGTGATGCGGAAGGCACCCTCGTCAACGCTATGGCTTGCGGAGGCCATGTAGCCCAGCCGCCCCTGGGAGTCGTAATAGGTGACGGTGATTTCCGATCGCACCCGATCCTGGTCCTCCGGGCTGTTCATCGTCACCTCTTGCTCCGGTACAGAGGTATAGCTCACCCCTGAACGCCGATCAGTCACCCGGAAATGGGTGGTGGCCGCGTCCAGTTCGAAGAGCAGATCGCCCTTCTCGAGGGCTATTGTCCCCCCGGCAGCGGACTCCCAGCCGGAATCGTCCGCCGCCGTCACGCGCGGCGGCACCGACACCCCGCTGCCCGCTCCGGAGGACGCGCAGCCCGCCGAAAGGTCCGTCATCGTGAGGACGGCCGACAGCAACGCCGCCGCGCGAAGCAGGCCGGGATAGCGGCGTATGGATTTTGCTCGATGCTTCATGTGCTTTCACTCCCGTTTGAGACTGCTCCTAATAGGTGCGGAAAATCAGTTCTTTGTAAATATTGAGGCCGAAGGAGAGGATATCCTGCAGGATATTGATAAACAGCAGCCCAATGAAAATCATCAGACAGATGCCGACAATTGTCAGAACGGTGGTCAGCACATTCTTCAGGAAGGAATAGTCATGGGTGATCATCATGCCGAAAAAGAGCAGGCCCAGGACCCAGACGATGGATACGATATCCAGCACTGTGTAAAAGGCAAGCTCCTCCGCCGCGAGAATGTGAGACATCAGCAGCAACGGGAGGCTCAGCAAAATATAGGGCCGCAGGGCGTAGGCGGTGGAGATATACACGTCCTTCATGCTCCCCTCCCCATCCATCAGCGTGGTGAAGCACCAGTTGGACACACACCACAGCGCCAGCGGCAGCAGAATCGACAGGCAAGCTATCAGGACATTGCTCTCCTCTCCCGGGGAGCGCAGCAAATAACCGGAAAACTGCGCGCGTACCGCAAACAGGATCAAAAATTCCGCATACAGGATATTGGCTGACAGCAGGCTGCCGCGTTTCTCCCGTTTGAGGTCCCAGAAGCCGTCAAAGGGGTGGAAAATCACATAATTGCTGTATTTCATTTGCCGGCTGAGCGGCGCATTGGCAACGCGGGCATACAGCCGGGTCTTTTTCACTCGTTTTGGAAGCAGCACCGCACAGGCGATGAGGACGGCGGCGGCACCCACCAGGGGATAAAACCAGGTTTTGATGAATTGGGTGCGCTCATACTGAAAGGCGAGATCGTAATAGTACCTCTCGCCGATGGGAGCCAGCATCTCCTTGACGTGCTCGTAATTCCCATCCTGGATATCCGCCTTGGCTACCCCGATGACGGCTGTATAGTAGTTGGAGCACTGGGCAAGCACCCGCTGCCAGGCCTCTCTCGCGAGGGTATATTCCCCCGCCTTCTGCAGATGCAGAGCCTCCCCGATATTTTCCCCAAAGGCCGTGGGGGCCAGGACGGTGAGGCTTCCCTTGGTCTTATCGGCAATCAGCAGCCGTCCGTTGACCAGTTCCAAGGCACAGGGGCTGTAGTAGGTGCCGTTCTGGGAACCGACGCCGCCGGTGGCGTAGAGCATGTTACCGTCCGCATCGTAGGCGAACACCCGCCCCTTGCTGGAATCCAAAATCAGATAGGTGCCGTCCTCCTGTACCGTGATGTCCACGAAGAGGGAGCGCAGCGACGTGCCCTTGGCGTCTGTATACTGTCCGTCCCCGTCCTGGGAGGTATAGGCAGCCTTGCTTTTGAGCACGTTTTCCCCCTGGCTGTTGAGCCGCGAAACAGGCGGGATATCCACCGTCTGCGAGGTGACGTAGATGAAACCCTTGCCGTCGATAAACATGGAGTTGTATTCGGTGGGGACGAATTTTATCATCCGTTCCCGCTGCGCCTTGGTGGCGATTTTCCGCCAAATCATTTCCGTGAGCTTGGGAACCACCTTTGGGGCCCCCATGAAGCCCATAAATTCACCGTTCTCATCCAGCTGGATTAGCCCCTGGTTGATGCCGCTGGCGATGACATACAGCCTGCCGGCATAATCGACCACCACCCGGGTCGGCTCATAGGTATATCCTTCTTCAAGCAGCTCGATTACCGGCCGTTCGAACACGCGCAGCCCTTGATAGGTCTCCCGGTCGAGACAGACGATCCGGCCGGCGCCGCTGTCCGCGATGTAGAGCTTGCCGTCGGCGCAGAAGAGGGACGCGGGCTTGACAAAGGATTCCTCACGGCCGTCGATGGTAAAGCTGTCGATGGTAACCAGCAGCCGGAGCGCCTCGTCCAGCACGACAATGCGGCGGTTGCCCGCATCCATCAGATAAACCCGCCCTTGTCCGTCGGCATACACATCGGAAAGATCCCGCAGTTCCCCGATTCCCCAATCGTAGCCGTACAGCACCCGTTCAGTCACATAAGGGGATGGAATCTCCACCGGCTGGTTTTTCAGATTGTATATGTAAGATGTATATGGCACGTCCGCGTTGTACGGCAGCTGGGCGGCCGCCGGCAGGACGCCCGCGGCGATCAGCAGCAGTGACAGCACAGCGAAAAGGATTGACCGACACTTTTTCATCTGGTAAACCGCGCCTTTCCGGTTAAAATTCGCAGGAACCCGGGACTAATCCTTCAGCCCGGAGGAGGACATGGTTTCAATGACGTTGCTCTGCGTAAAGATGAAAATACCGATGGGAACGACCATCATCACCACCGCCACCGCGGCGCCCACGCCCGCCCGCGCGATACCGCCCGCCATAATCTGACCGATGGCATAGGCGAGGGTTTTCAGCTCCTCCCTGAAAATGAAGCTACTCGCTCCCATGTTCCAAAGCGACTGCACCGACAGCAGCATCAGGGTCAGCCAGGCGGATTTCACATTGGGCATGACGATCCGCCAGAAGGTTTTCCAGCCGGAGGCGCCGTCAATTCGCGCCGCCTCCAGAAGGGAATCCGGAATCTGCTCCATGAATTGCTTCATCAGATACAGTCCCATTGGTGAGGCTAGGGCCGGCAGGATAAGAGACAGATAGGTGTCGATCCAGTGGAGCTTCGCCATGGTGATATAGTTGGGAATCGCCGTCACCGTGGCGTTGAACATCAGCGCCAGGACGATCATGTTGAAGATGAGGTTCCGTCCTGGAAAGCTCTTTTTCGCCAGCGGATAGGCGCAAAGAGAGGCGAGAATAATATGTCCCGCCGTGCCGGCGAAGGTGATGAATACCGTATTGAACAGATACCGGGTGACGGGTACCCAAGAGGTGTTCA
>CAKTXU010000335.1 GCA_934630995.1 uncultured Eubacteriales bacterium | reverse complement strand
GTGCGGAACGCCTGGTTTCAGCAGGGCGACATGTCGGTAATGAGCCCCGGCTCCTTGTCCGCCTGGCCTCTGACCGAACAGCGCGCCCTTTTCAAATTGGTGGGCCAAGTCACGGAAAAAATCGGCGTACGGCTCACCGCCTCCTGTCTAATGCTGCCCTCCAAATCGGTATCGGGCTTTTTCTTCTCCGCCACATCCCATTATGAAAACTGCCGGTATTGCCCTCTTCTTACCTGTCCCGCCCGCCGTGCGCCTTTCGAGGGAGAACACACCTACGCCTTGTGAGCAGACGATTGGTGAACCTGTCGGCTTTGCGATTTACATAACAAAACCGCCTGGGCCTTGATCACAAGGTTCTCCGGCGGTTTTTATAAAAGTATGAAATGAAAAGATAGGCAGCAATGTCGGGCGTTGCTATGAGAAAAAGAAAACCTGCGGTACGCGATTTACTCACCGCAGGTATGGAGCTGATAACCAAAGTACGAAAGCAGTTCGAATCTGGACGCTCTAACACAAGAAAGGACGCCCATCTAAACGATGGACGCCCTTTCCTATGGAGCTGATAACCAGATTCGAACTGGTGACCTCGTCCTTACCAAGGACGCGCTCTGCCGACTGAGCTATATCAGCGGGTGGCGACCCGGAACGGGCTCGAACCGTCGACCTCTAGCGTGACAGGCTAGCGTTCTAACCAGCTGAACTACCGGGCCATATGCCGCCGCGGCTGCAGCAGCAACGGAGTATATTATAAGGGGACAGCCATCGTTTGTCAAGATTTTTCTACGACTTTCGCGAAAGATTTTTCTGCCCGTCGTCCGGCTGCTTTTTTCCTCCTAAGGCGATCCCCAAATCATTTTTCAGCACCGAGCCAGGCAGCACAGCGCCGCGTCCAAAACGCTCCCTTAATCCATCCACCGTTTCCTCCAGCTGCCGGCGGCGCTCCCGCCGTTCTTCCTTTTCCGGAGTAAAAAGGGAAAGCTGCGCCCCCTCCTCCCCGCCGGACAGGCCGAGTGCCGTCACCGCCAGCATCCGGATCGGCTTTGTCGCGTCCCATGCCGCTTGCAGCAGTGCCACACAGCCCTCGAAGAGCTCACCGGCCAGATCGGTAGGCCGAGAAAGCGGCGCCTGCCGGGTGATGACGCGCAGTTCCGGGTCTTTAATCAGGACTTGCACGGTATGACAGGTGAGCCCCTCCCGCCGGAGCCTGCGCGCCACCTCATCCGTCAGGGCGAGAAGTCCCACCCGGATATCCTCCCATCCCACCAGATTGCGGCGGAAGGTGATGCCGTTCCCCACTGATTTTATTTCCCGCGCCTCTGTAAACGGGCGAACCGGAGAATCGTCAAGCCCAACCGCATAATCGTGGAGCACTCCCCCGATTTTTCCCAGCTTTGCGGTAAGCGACCGCCGGTCGGCGGCTGCCAGCTCTCCGATGGTATGGATATACAGGGTAGACAATGCCTTCTCCGTCGCCCGGCCGACGTAAAGCATCGACGAAACCGGCAGCGGATAGAGGATATCCCGGACATTTTCGCGGGAAACAATGGTAGTGGCATCCGGCTTGCGGTAATCACTGGCAAGCTTTGCGAATACCTTGTTATAGGAGACACCCACCGATATGGTCAGTCCTGTCTCCCGCTTCACGCGTTCTCTCAGTTCGTCGGCAATGGCTTTGCCGTCTCCGAACAGCGCCATGCTGCCGGTAACGTCCAGCCAGCTTTCATCAATGCTGAAGGGCTCGACCAAATCGGTATAGGCCGAATATATAGCGTTAATACGGCGCGAAAAGTCCTGATAGTCGTTTCTGTGCGGCGGCACCAGTACCAGCCCAGGGCATTTGCGGCGGGCCTGCCACACAGTTTCCGCCGTCACCACTCCCCGCTTCTTGGCCGGTTCGTTTTTGGCTAGGATGACGCCTCGGCGGTTTTCCGGATCCCCGCACACCGCCATGGGTATCTCCCGCAGGGAGGGATCGCGGACGCATTCCACCGACGCGTAAAAGCTGTTGCAGTCGCAGTGCAGAATGGTTCTGTCTCCCGGCAGCATGGCGCTCCCTCCCTTTCTTTCCCAGTATACAGCTTTTCCGGCGGCGAACGCCAGTCCTTTTAAGAATTTCTTACGGAATTTGAAAGGCCTTATGCATTGACATTAAACAAGAGTAGGGTACAATAAAGATACAGCATTTTCAAAGGAGGCCCCATCATCTATGGAGGCGGCAATCAAGGTCGTATCGTTTAACTTGAAACGTGATTCCCGGTTCGGGGGTCATTGCTGGAAGAACCGGCGGGAGCTGGTTGCAAAAATGATTGAGGCATCCGGCGCGTCCATTATCGGCGTGCAGGAGCTTCTCCCCTCCATGAAGGAGGATATCCGCCGGCTGCTGTCGGATTACAGCGTTTTCGGCCTCGGCCGAACGAAAAAAATGGACAACGAGCATTCCGCCATCCTGCTCCACGACGCGGATTTGGAAATGCGCTTCAGCAAGACTTTTTGGCTTTCCAAGCATCCGGAGAAAAGCGGAAGCCGGGCGTATTTCGCCATGTTTCCCCGAATTTGCACGGTGTGCGAGGTCTTTTCCCATGAGCTTCAGCAGAACATCCGGGTCTTCAACACCCATTTTGATCATGTGTGCGGTCCCGCGCGGACGCTGGGAGTCAAAATCATTCTCGACTATATGCACCGGCTCAATCAAAAGGAAAAACTGCCGACCATCCTCATGGGGGATCTTAATGCCCGGCCGGGCAGTCTTCCCATCCGTATTTTGACCGAAAATCTCCACAGCTATCCCGACATCCACCTTAACAGTATCTACGGATGTCCGGCGTCGGATACAATCCGCAACACCTATCACGGTTTTACAGGAAAAAACAAGGGAGCTCCCATTGATTATATCTTTGTCAGCGATGAATTCATGGTGGAGGACGCCTATGTGGATACCACCTGCGAGAACGGCCGGTATCCCTCCGATCATTTCCCTCTGGTCGCGGTTTTAGGACTAAAGTAAGTGATGATGAAATCCGGATATGGAGATTTTTAAGGCAGAATTGCGTACGGTAACGCGATAAGAGCTGGACAATATGCGTTTTCAAAGGCATGCTAACACAGCCGGTTACAAATTCCTCCGATAGACGCCGGCGCCGCTTTTTCATCGTTTACTGAAGCCTGTCGCTGTATAATCGCTGCATTTCAAGGCGCCGCCGGTAATCCGGAGGCGCCTTTCAATCCATGGTGCATGCTCCCCCAACCGGCACGGCCGTAAAAACCCGAATCATGCGGTA
>CAKTXU010000334.1 GCA_934630995.1 uncultured Eubacteriales bacterium | reverse complement strand
AGATTCCAGGCGGCCTCGATGTTCACATTCAGCACATCCCGGCACAAATCCAGGAAAGGGTTGTTGGTCATATCCCAGTTATCTCCGCCCGTGTTACAAATTCCCACCTTGATGGTGACGGGATCCGCATACCGGTACTCCTTCCAGGCCTCCAGCTCCGCAGACGGCGAGCTGCCGCCGCCGGGCTTAGTGCCGCATCCCGCCAGGGAACCGGCCAGAAGGGCGGCGGCCAACAGAGACGCCCCCGCGCGCAGATGTTTCTTCATATCTTGTATCGCATCCTTTCGTGGTTATCTCACAAAGCCGAACCGCTTATTTCTGTCCGGGATCCGCGGGCGGCGCGCCCTTGTTCTTCCTGCTGATGAGAATATACGCGGTGACGCCGCCGGCCAAAACCACCGCGCCCACGACGATGAGGACAATGGCCCACACGGGAATGCCGCCGTCCGTACTATCGGCGGGGCTCGGCAGGGTGGTCATAGATTGCACAGGGGCGCTGTTATTCGCGGGAGCCGAGGAGGAGGCGGGAGGGGCGGAGCTTTCCGCCTGGCTCTGCTCCGGCTGGGAGGCGGGAGGGGCCGAGGATTCCGGGGCAGGCGGCTCCGACGATTCAGGCGGCGCCGGGTCGTCGCCGGCGGGGGTTCCATAAACCTCGACTTCCTTGATGCCGATTATCAATTCATTCTCTTTGTTGGCTAAGGCATTGGTGAGCGTCAGGCGCACATAGCTGATATTTTTCTGTTTTAAAACCGCTTCCTCCGACCAGTTGCCATCAGTCACAGTAGCGGCTTTTTCCCAACTCTGCCCGTCGGAGCTGACCTCCAGAACCCACGCGTAATGCAGCTCCTTGGGGACTATTTTATAGGACGACAAGTCATAGGCGGCGTCCAGCTCCCAGGTCAGGACGGTCTCGATATCCACCATGGAGTCCTGGGTATATCCCGCACCCTCGTCCTTGCGCCACAGCATGGCCTGCTTTTCCTGATCGCCGTCGGTCAGATAGGCACCGTTTTTCACCGGATCCGCGCTGTCATAGTCATAATCAAAGGTATCCTTGCCGGAGATGGTGGGGCGTTTGCCAGCGACAACATTGGGATCGGTCAACACGGGAGGCGTGTTGTTATCGCCCTTTGTCGTGGTGGTGGTTTCGTCGGGATCGGGCGTTTTAGCCGGTGTCCCGTAGATGTAGATTTCCTTGACCTGAAGCATCAGCTCGGTGGCGGCGACTGCCCGGGCCTTGGTGAAAGTGAAACGGACATAGCGGACGCCGCTCTTGCTGAAATCCGCGGATTCCGTCCAGCCGCTGTCGGTGATGGCGGCAGCGGACTCCCAGGCGTTGCCGTCGGCGCTGACCTCCAGCACCCAGGCGTGATGATTAAAGGTGGGGGTCAGCTTATAGCCGGTCAAATCGTAGGACGCCCCCAAATCCCAGGTAAAGATGGTCTCGATATCGTACAAATTTCCGGTTGTATAGTTGGCATCCGCATCCTTGCGCCACAGCATCAGATGGCGGCCGTCCTCCTCGGAACCGTCGGTCAGAAAGGCCCCGTTTTTATTGCCGTCGACGCTTTCACTGCTGAAGTCAAACTGGTCGGCGCCGGAGAGGGTGGGCAGCTTGCCGTAAATAAGGTTGCCCTTGGAAGCTTCGTTGGTCGTAGAGGTGACGGCTTCGGTTGTAGTGGTAACGGCTTCCTCGGTGGTCGTCGTGGTGGCAGGCGCCACATACGGCGTGCCGTAGAGCTCGATTTCCTTGATTTGAAGCATCTGCGCATCCACATCCGTCGCCTTAGCCTTGTTAAAGGTCACGCGGATATGCCGGATATTGCCCTTGCTGAAATTCGCGGACTCAGCCCAGCCGCTATCGGTGACGGCGGCGGCGGACTCCCAGGTGCTGCCGTTGGAACTGACCTCCAACACCCAGCCGTGATGCTGGAACGCGGGGATCAGTTTATAGCCGGTCAGATCATAGGCCGCGCCTAGATCCCAGGTGAAGATGGTTTCAATGTCGTAGACCTGATCAGGTGTGAAGCCGGCGTTTTCTACCTTGCGCCAAAGCATGAGCTGGTTGGCGTCGTTTCCGTCGGTCAGGTTGACGCCGTTTTTGGCGGCGTCGGTGCTGTCATAGTTGAAGTCGAACCTATCCGCCCCGGAGATAACGGCCCGCTTATTCAGCAGGAGGTTGGACGCTTCCGCGCTGACACCGGTCATTCCCAGAGAGACAAGCATGCACACCGCGACAGCCGCGGCCAGAATAGCCCCGATAGCTTTTTTCAACCTTTTCAAATTTCTCACTCCTTAATCATTTGGCATAAAACGAGTGCTGTGTACGGTTATATTTTATCGACTTAATACAATGTCCGCAATTGGAATCGTACTCCGTATTTTTTTGAAAGCGTGTACTTACACAAAGGAAAACCGCAGCGTTATCACTTCATAGGGTTTCACCGGCAATAAAAGCTGCCGGCCGCCGGACTTCAGATCCTCGACGGGTTCGTCGTATAAATCGCAAAGCTGTACGGAGCGGGGCGTCCTGTCGGGAAGAGTGACCCTAACCTCCCCCTCTGAGCCGCTGATTTCATGCAGGCGGAGAATCCACGCCGTCTTGTCTCTCGACAGGGAAATCAGCTCGGCATTGGACGACAACCCGACGGAGTCGCCGCTCAATGCAGGCAGGCGGCCAGACAAAAGCAGCGGCTCTCCGGCGGCCGTGAGGGCCCGCTCATAGCTGTTATACCCGTCCTCCGCGAACAGGATAAAGGAAAACGCATAATCGCCGCCGTTCCACTGCGGGAAGTTGGTGCCCCACATGTTGTTGAAGGCGTTCCAGTAAAAGACGGGCGCTCTGCCACCGAATTCGCCGCAAAACCGAAATGCTCCGGGGAAGCCGATGGACAGCAGCGGGATATCGCGGGACACCATGGTCATCGCTTCCGCTCCCGTGCGCACCTGCGCAAAGCAATCGACGGCGTAAAACACATGGTTGGCGTTGCGCACCACGTCGACAGCGGGGTCCAGGACATTGCCCAGCTTGTTCACCCGGAAGGAAGGGGATTCGGTCAGGAAGGGAAAGACGAAATTTCCCTGTTCGAGATAGGAGGTTTCCTCCTTGCCGGTCAGGGCATAGTCCATCCGCACGCCGTCCCCAGGCAGCAGAGTCACGGTCATGCGCAAGCTGCGGGCGTTGCCGTAAACCTCGCGGCTCTCGGCGGGCATCTCATAGCAGAGGGTGAGCTGGGTACGGCCTACATGAGTGAGGGAGACGCAGGCGCCGGTATAGGTG
>CAKTXU010000333.1 GCA_934630995.1 uncultured Eubacteriales bacterium | reverse complement strand
GGGGAGAACCGGATGAATATCTATACCGTGCGCAAGGCTACCCAGGGACTTGCCGATTATCTCAAGGCGCGGTATGATGCCCCCTGCGTTGCCGTTTCCTTCGATTCCCGCATCAAATCGGAGCTGTTCGCCAGGGAAGCCGCCCGGGTTCTGGCTGGCAACGGCGTGACTGTCCATCTGTTCGGTGAGCTGGAGCCCACTCCGGTGCTCTCCTTTGCTGTGCGGGAGCTGAGCTGTCAGGCGGGCATCATGGTGACGGCCAGCCATAACCCGGCTAAATACAACGGCTATAAATGCTATGGCTCAGACGGCTGCCAGATGACCGATCGCGACGCGGGTGAGGTGACAGCCTGTATCCGGAGGGTAGATATATTTGAAGATGTCCGGGTGGCGGATTATGAAAAAGCGATAACGGACGGACGGATTCGTCCCATCGGGGAGAGCCTGCTGGCGGATTTTCTGGCACGGGTCGAGTCCTGCCAGGTGAATCCCGGCGTCTGTGGAAAAACGCCTCTGCATGTGATATACACCCCACTCAACGGTACGGGGAACAAGCCGGTCCGGGAGATTCTGCACCGTATCGGCGTGGCCCGGGTGGAGGTCGTACCCGAGCAGGAGCTGCCCGACGGGAATTTTCCTACCGCCCCCTATCCCAACCCGGAGATCCGCCAGGCATTCGCCTGTGCGCTGAAGCTGGCGGAGAAAAGCCGCCCCGACTTGCTGTTGGCAACCGACCCCGACTGTGATCGGGTGGGTATCGCCGTGAGAAGCGATGAGGAATATACCCTGATGACCGGTAACGAGGTGGGGTGCCTGCTGCTCCATTATATCCTCTCGTGCAAGGCAGCCTCCGGCACCCTGCCTGCGGACCCGGTGGTGGTCAAGACCATCGTCACCTCTGATTTGGCTGCCCGGATAGCGGAAAAATACGGCTGCCAGGTGGTGGAGGTCCTGACAGGCTTCAAATATATCGGCGAACAAATCGGTCTTCTGGAAAAGGAAGGCCGGCCCGACCGGTATGTTTTCGGATTTGAGGAAAGCTACGGATATCTGTCGGGAACCTATGTCCGGGACAAGGACGGCGGTGACATCAAACTCGATGTGGATAAAACGGCCGACGGGCTCAAGGCCGCCGTTCCCTTCAAGGACGAGATGACGGCCATCGAGGAATCTGTGATTTACCGTCTGTATGACATCGACAAGGAGGATGTTGTCAAGGCCAAGGTGTATACCGGGACGGCGGCGACAGCGGAGGAAATTGCCGTGTTTGAAGCCAAGGACAAAGATGCGGCCGGGCGGATTTACAAGGCGGTGCAGGGCCGCATCGCCGACCAGAAGGAGGGGTTTGAGGATTATCATCCGGAGGAAATGACCAAGCTCAACGCTCCCTATCTGGAGCAGACAGGAAAGTATGTCGTCCTTTGTCTTTCCGACGACAATGCCAAGGCAAAGGCGGAAGTGGATAAGCAGCTAAAATCCTGAGGAAGTGGAGCGGCGGTCTTGGAAGACGTACTGGTCAGAAAACAGCTGGAAGAGTATGTGGAGGAGAATCAGGAACGGTTCTACCGCTGGGCTTACAGCTATGTCAAGAATGAGGATGCCGCTCTGGATGTGGTACACGAGGCCATTGTTCAGGCTTTTACCCATGTGTGTTCCCTGCGGGATCCCGACTGTCTGCACACATGGTTCTACCGTATCCTGGTCAATGAAAGCCTTCGCTCCCTGCGCCGCTATAAACGGGTACTTCCTATGGAGGAGCTTCCGGAGGATCCCGGCGCCCCGCAGCCGGACTGGGGAAGAAGGCTGGATGTCGCGCGGGCGGTGGAAGCGCTCAATCCGCGGCTGCGCGTCGTCGTCATGCTGCGGTATTATGAGGATATGCCCCTGGCGTCCATCGCCCAGGTGACCGGACTGAATCTCAGCACAGTCAAGACCAGGCTGTACAAGGCGCTCGGAGAGCTCAAGCCTATGCTGAAGGATTGGGCCGGGGAGGATACTGTGACCCGGTAATTGCCTTCGGAAAGGAGCCGTATTTTTATGAATCCGTTAAAGGATGCCCGAGAAGCGTATGAAGCCGTTGCCATTCCGGAACGACTGGCGGATACCGTGAAAAACGCCGTGCGGGAAGGGCGGCGGGCCGCCAGAGAGGAACGCGCCGGCCGGTGGCGGCGCGGCGCGGTGTATGCCGCCGCTTGTATGGCGCTGACCTTTATTGTGGCGCTCAACACCATTCCGGTCTTCGCCAAAAGTCTCGGAGAGGTGCCGGTCATCGGCAACATGGCCCGGGTCTTCACCTTCCGAGAATACAAGGAAGAGGACGAGTTAGAATTGGTTGAGGTGCGGATGCCGGCATTGAAGGGTACCGGCAATACCTCTCTGGAACGCCGGATCAATGTTGAAATTTACACCAAGATGAGCCGGGAGCTGGAGGACGCCAAAGCCCGGGCTGCCGAATTCCGGCAAATGATCCTCGATAACGGCGGGACGATAGAGCAATTTCTGCCCTTTGAAATCACGATGGATTACGAAATCAAATGTCAGAACGACGAAATTCTTTCCTTTATCATTTCCAAAAGCGAATCGGGCGGCTGGTTCTATTTGGAGCAATATTTTTACAATATTGATTTGCACACCGGTCAGGAACTGACCCTCCGCCACCTGTTGGGGTCCAACTATATGGAGCTTGTCAACGAACAGGTGCTGGAACAGATAAAGGAACGATCGGCGGATCCGGATCTCATGTATTATGAGGGAGAGGAAGCCTTCAACTCCATCGGCGCCGACCAGGACTTCTACGTCAACGAAGAGGGTCACGTGGTTGTAGTTTTCGAAAAATATGAGATTGCACCCGGCTTCATGGGCATTCAGGAATTTGAAATCCTTCCCTGACGCCGAAAAGGACGGACTTTATGGTTTTCAGCAGCCTGTTGTTTTTGTTTTATTTTCTCCCGGCGGTTCTGCTGGCTTATTACCTGGTGCCCCGGAGCTGGAAAAATACCGTTTTGCTTCTGTTCAGCTTGTTTTTCTATGCATGGGGGGAGCCGGTCTATGTCCTTCTGATGCTGGCCTATATCGCGGTGGATTACGGCTTCGGCCTGTGGATGCACCGGCGGGCGCAGGCGGGGGATGAAAAGGGAAAGAAAACGCTGCTGATTCTGGCGGTTATTCTCAATCTGGCTGGTCTGGGCTTCTACAAATATGCGGACTTTTTCCTGGAAACGATCAACGGGCTGACCGGACTCGCAATTCCTGTGTTGCATCTGCCATTGCCCATCGGCATCTCCTTCTAC
>CAKTXU010000332.1 GCA_934630995.1 uncultured Eubacteriales bacterium | reverse complement strand
GCCCGGACGGTCAGGGCTCCGGTGCCGTTGATGGTCAGATCGTCCTTGCTGAAAATGGCGGCGTTGGGTTCGTCGCTGTCAGCGTCTGAAAATATATAGGATTCCCCGTCGGTGACGTTGTTTTCCGTCCCCTCCTGCAAGGTCAGGATGGTTTTCCCCGCCTTTTTGCTGTAAATCGGCGCGCTGGACGAGCAGTGCAGGCTGGCGCCGTTGAGGACAAGCTGCACCACGGCGTCCTTGTCGCTGTCCACAACGATTTGCCCATCGTTCATTGTACCGCTGAGGACATAGACGCCCGCCGCCGTGATGGTGACGGTGGTGCCGCTGGCCGCCGCGCCGGCCCCTGACACGGTGACGGCGTCTCCCTCCAGGGTGATGCGCGTGCCGGAGTCGCCGTCCCAGGTGGTTTCATCGCCGCTGTCATAGGAGGCGGAAAGGATTTCGCCGGTGCCCGTGACGGCGGTGTCCCCGCCGCCGGAGGATTCGCCGCCGCCCGAAGCGCCGGATTCCCCGCCGATCCGGCCTTTGCAGCCAGACAGCAGGAGGACAAGAGAGAGCAGCAGCGGGAGAGCTGCCCGCCGTAGCCGAATTGTTTTCATGGAGACGTCTCCTTTCAAAGCGCGCCCAGATCGTCTTTATCCCGGACAGGACGGCCGCAAACCACCGGCAGGTTGCCGTTGCGGCAGCGCAGCTCGTCAAGAAAGGCTTTTTCCCGGGAGGCATCCTTGAGCTCGATGGCATAGGTCAGTTCAAACAGGCTGCCCATATTGGTGGTTTTGACCCGATCCAACTCCACATGGGAGGCGTAACGGCCGAACAGATCATCGAACAGCCCGGTATAATCCAGATCTTCCGGAATGACCACCCGGAGCTGCTTGGCAGCGGATTTTTTCTCTCCAAAGGGGGTGTGGCCCAGCAGCAGAAGAAGGCCGCCCACCACAACGGCGATGAGGGCCGCGAAGGTGAGATAGCCCATCCCGGTGGCCAGGCCCACGGTCATGGCAAAGAAGATGCTGACGATTTCCTTGCCGCTGCCGGGGACAGAG
This sequence comes from uncultured Eubacteriales bacterium, assembly GCA_934630995.1. Lineage (GTDB taxonomy): Bacteria > Bacillota > Clostridia > Oscillospirales > Acutalibacteraceae > CAKTXU01. The sequence goes on along the minus strand of CAKTXU010000332.1, from coordinate 2,258 downwards.
CGGAACCGGATGAGGCTGAAGGCCCCCAGAACCGCCACCCCCGTCCCCAAATTGCCGTTGACCATCATGATGACCGCCTGCACCAGGACGGGGAGGAGGGCCAGCGTGATGGCGAAGCTCTTGGTACAGCTGCTGCGAAAGGTATAGAGGAAGGAAATGAGAAAGCCCAGCAGCAGGGATACGGCGGTGCACAGCAGGGCGCTGGCAATCGTCAGCCCGCCGGTGGTGGAGGTCAGAACGCTTTCAAACATGGCAATCAGCCATCCTTTCTTGGAATGTTCAGCGGAGAGGTTTCACGAGCGGTCAGTGGCCTGGAGAAGGCGATCCGTACGGCGGACGGGGGATATTCCGTCAGCCGCCGTCGGTAGGCCTCGCCCACCTTGGAAAAGGAAACAGGGTGAATGGAAAGCGCCGACAAGCTGTGGGCCAGCCAAAGGGGCATGGCTCCCCCGGCCTTGATTTCCATCAGCACCGCGCCATCCTCCCGCAGCGGCCGCCCGTCGTCCTCTGTCAGCCGGAGCCCGTCCCACCGGCTATGAATATTGGTGTCGAAGGTGAGGCGGAGGCCAGACTCCTCCGCGCCAGTCAGGGCAAGGCGGTCGTAGGCCAGATATATCCGGGGGAGCGTGTCCGGATACCGACCCAGCAGAAAGTCGATTTCCCGCAGGATTTGACTGTCCGGCGCTGGGCGGACGCCCCGCCAAAGATACGCCTCCGCCGCGTCCAGCGGCAGGATGACGCGACGCTTATACACCACGCCCTTCATCTTTTTCTTGATTTCCAGAAAGACAGACCCCTCTTTCTCCGGACAGCCGTAGCACCGCAGCCGCAGCTTTTCCTTGTAGGGCGGCTTTTCCAGGGAGGCGCGGATATAGTGGAAATCCGGCGTATCGATATAGAGGTTGCGGATGGTGTACCGGCCGTAGGCGTCCGGTTTGGTATGGGAGAGAAGCCGGGCGCGCAGCGCGTCGTATTGGGCGGCGGAAAGCCAGAATTTCTGTTCTGTCCGCTGAAACACGGTTTGTATGGGCATGCTTGGTCCCCCTTCCCGTCTAACCAAAGCTTAACAATATTTTGTGAAAGCTTCGTGGCGGAATTGTGTGCGCCGGGTGAAAACAGCGAAAATAAAAATCCAGCAAATCGGGGAAAGAAGTCGGGGAATATGCTATACTGAGGGTGGTATTGCTGTACAAGGAAGTGAATGGTTATGACGTTCCGGGAGGAACTCACCGCCTTGGCGGAGAAGGATTATCGCGTTTTTTCCGCCCGCCTTTTACCGCCGGGGACGCCTCTGCTGGGGGTGCGGCTGCCCCGGCTGCGGAAGCTGGCAAAAAAAATCGCCCGCAGCGATTGGCGGGCGTTTCTGGCCAATCGTCCTGCGGACGCGGTTTTTGAGGAAACCATGCTGCGGGGAATGGTTATCGGCTGTGCGGAGGCGCCGCTGCCGGAACGGCTCGGCCTGATAGCGGCATTTCTGCCGGAAATCGATAACTGGTCGGTGTGCGACAGCTTTATCAGCGGCTTGAAATTCATCCGGGAAAACCGGGAGCCGGTGTGGGAGTTCCTGGACCCGTATCTCAAGTCGAAGGAGGAATTCCAGCACGCTTCGCCGTCGTGACCCTGCTGTTCTATTACCTGGAGGACGGGTATTATCAGGCGGTGCTGGAGAAGCTGACGGCTGTGCGGGCGCCGGGTTATTACGCCCGCATGGCGGTGGCCTGGGCAGCGGCGGAGAGCTTCGTCCGCTATCCCGGCCCCGTCCGGGCCTGGCTGGATACCAGACCCCTGGACGAGTATACCCTGGGACTGACCGTGCGGAAAATCATCGAGTCCCGGGCCGTATCCCCCGCGGCTAAGGCGGACATCCGGCAGCTGAAAAGGGAAGCCGCCACATGAAACGAAGCCAAGACCACGCCCGAAGGACGTGGCTTGAAGAAAAGGCCCTGTAAGGGCCAGAATACCAGCAGCATCTAAAGGCGCCAAAAGAGCAACACTAACCGCACTTGGCGTTGTTTTTACTATAGAAGAGCAACCGCAGGCGCAGCCTATGGTTGTTTTTCTGCAACTAAAAACCACCGGCAGACCATTCTCATGGCTGCCGGTGGTCCTTTCTATGCATTTATTTTTGCCGGGCTGCCAGCCGCTGCTTCAGCGGGGTGCGCAAGGGGGCAAAGAGCCGGTTGAGCAGCAGGAAGACATGAGCATCAGCTGCCGGAAAAACTGTATCTGCCCGCCGGGCGCAAAGCATAAATGCACCG
>CAKTXU010000331.1 GCA_934630995.1 uncultured Eubacteriales bacterium | reverse complement strand
ATACGGCGGCGGTGGAGCTGCTGGATGAGGACGGGCGGACCGTGGATATGGTGGAAAAGCGGGTTGGCTTTCGCCGTGTCCGGTTGGTGGGAAACATGCCTTATCCGCAGGAAGAATCCAGCTTTCCCTCCACCCAGAGCCCCTCGCCGGCCACCATCGAGTTGAATGGACGGCGGATTTTCGGCAAGGGCAGCAACTGGGTGCCTCCAGAGATATTTCCAGGCCTTATGAACGAAGAGGTCTACCGTCCCCTTCTTATCAAGGCGGCGGATGCCAATATGAACCTGCTTCGATGCTGGGGCGGCGGCCTGGTGAACAAAGAGCGCTTCTTCGAGCTTTGTGACGAGCTGGGGCTGATGGTATGGCAGGAATTTCCCCTGGCCTGCAACAGCTATCCGGACGACGAAAGCTACCTGGCGGTGCTGCAGCAGGAGTCGGTTTCCATCATCAAACGGCTGCGCAGTCATCCCTGTCTGGCGCTATGGTGCGGGGGCAACGAGCTGTTCAACGGTTGGTCGGGAATGAATAACCAGTCCCACGCGCTCCGTCTGCTGGACATGAACTGTTATCTTTACGACCGCCTCACTCCTTTTATCATGACATCACCCCTCTACGGGATGGGACACGGGCATTACGTGCTCCGCAATCCAGACGGAACGGACGTACTGAAAAATTATATCCACGCCAAGAAGGTCGCGTATACCGAATTCGGCTGTCCAGGCCCGGCCTCCCCGGAATATATCCGCACCTTTATGACGGAAAAGGACTTCCGGGAAATGGATAGCGAGGGCGTCTGGAAAACCCACCACGCCTTTTCCGCTTGGATTTACGAGGACACCTGGCTGCGCATCGGCGATATTGCGTATTACTACGGTGGCGATATGGAACAGGAGAAGCTGCTTACCCGGGGGATGGAACTGCAGGCCCAGGGGTACAAGCATATTTTCGAGGAAGCGCGGCGCCAGTGGCCCCACGCCTCCATGGCGCTCAACTGGTGCTACAACGAGCCGTGGCCCTGCGCAGCCAATAACAGCCTGCTGTCCTGGCCGGCGGTAGAAAGGCCCGCTTATGAAGCGGTGAAGGCCTCCCTGCGGGATCAGATGCTGAGCATCCGGATCCCAAAACTGGGCTGGGCTCCAGGAGAGTCGCTGACGGTGGAGCTGTACCTTCTCAACGATTTGCCCGCCGCGCTCCCGGGCGGCGGGTATGAGCTGGGCATCCGGCAGGAGGACGGTACGGAAGCGGTCCTGCTGCAAAACCATTTCGACGAGGGAGCGCCGCTGAGCGTCCGGCGGCTGGACGACTGTACGGTGACGGCCGCCGGAGAAACCGGCTGCCGGATTACCCTATTCGCCCGCTGTTCCCAGAATCCCGCTCTCAACACAGAATATCTGATTTATATCGTCTAGCGAAACGGAAAGGATGGGTTTTCTTGAAAAAGCTAACCGCCGCCGTGTTGTGCCTGGCCCTGGCTTTGAGCAGCGCGCCCCAGATGCTGGGTGCGGCGCAGGGTGCGGCTGAGGCCGACACCCTGGCCAGTCTCCGTTCCGATGCCTATCAAACCTATTACCAAACGCACTTGGATAAGGGGCGCCCCGTCTGCTCCATCACCCCCGACAACACCGCCGCCCGGCTGAACGCCGAAGCCGGGATGACGCTGCTGGAAGTCCATGAGGGCAAAGAGCAGGTCATCGCATGGCAGGACGCGGAGGGCTGGGTGGAATATGAGATTGAAATACCCGAGGACGGCTGCTATAGCCTGCGCATAACCTACATGCCCATGACAGAAACCTGCCGCGGAGTGGAGCTGGGCGTCCTCATAGACGGGGAGCCCCCCTTCCGCGCCGCGACGAATCTCACCTTTTCCACCATGTACGAGAGCATGACACCGGTCAGGCAGGACAAGAACGGCAACGACGTGAAGCCCCGGCAGCAACGCAGCGCCAAGTGGATAACCGAGAGCTTTTCCGATCCCGACAGGGTTTCTCCCCTGCCTATCCCCTTCTACCTTGAAAAGGGCCGGCATGTACTGCGGCTGGAAGCGGAGATGGCCGATATTTATCTCGCATCCCTGACACTTTTCAACGACGGGCCGCTGCCCTCCAACGCCCAGTATATGGAGGAGATACGGTCCCGGGGCCTGCCCGATGCGGTGACGAAGACTTTGACTCTGGAAGGGGAGGACGCGAATTACAGATCCGATCCCACCCTGATTCCCAGCAGCGACCGTACCAGCGCCAAAACCAGCCCCAACAGCCCCGAACGCATTCTACTCAACACCATCGGACAGGGACAATGGAAGCGGTCGGGGCAGTGGATACTCTGGGAGCTGGATGTCAGGGAAAGCGGCTTTTATAAGCTGGGCTTCCGGTTCAAGCAGGATACCCTGCGGGGCTTTCACGTCACCCGCCGAATTTATGTGGACGACGCGGTCCCCTTCGCAGAGTTCGACGCCGTCACCTTTCCCTTCGGCAACAGCTGGCAATACGATTTTGCCGGCGGGGACGAGGCGTATCCGGTGTATCTGTCCGCGGGGCGGCACACGATTAAAATGGAGGTCGTGCTGGGCTCGTTCACCGAGATTCTGTGGCAGCTCGACCAATGCATCTACGATCTCAACTATCTCTACCGGAAAATCATCATGATTACCGGCAAATCCCCCGATAAAAACCGCGATTATTTTCTCGAGGAGCAGATCCCCGGCCTGATGGAGGGATTCACCGGTATCTCGGTTTCCATCCGGCAGCAGGCGCAGGAGCTGGAGGGCATGTCCCAAAGCAGGGGCAGCGAAGCGGCCTTCCTTTACGAGGTGGCGGACCAGCTCGACAGCTTCGTGAAAAAGCCCGACACCATCAAAACCCGTCTGGAGCAGTTCAGCACCAATATCAGCAGCCTATCCGCCTGGGTACTCCAGATGAAAGAACAGCCGCTGGAGCTGGATTATATCGACCTCCTGCCCGTGACGGCGGGCAAGAAGAGAGCCGACGCCGGCTTTTGGGACAATCTGGTGTTCCGCTTCCGGATTTTCTTCTCCTCCTTCACCCAGGACTATTCAACCGTGGGCGGTATTGACAGCCAGGACGGCGGCCGGGACGCCATGTTGGTCTGGGTCAATTCCGGCATTGATCAGGCGGGTATCATCCGGAGCATGATAGACGATATGTTCGCGGTGGAAAACGATATTCCGGTGAATCTGCAGTTGGTGCAGGGCGGACTCATCGAGGCCACGCTGGCGGGCAAGGGGCCCGATGTCGCGCTGCTGGTCGACAGAGCGACACCGGTCAATCTGGCGGCCCGGGGAGCGCTTATAGAT
>CAKTXU010000330.1 GCA_934630995.1 uncultured Eubacteriales bacterium | reverse complement strand
GAAGGTCAGCTGAGCGCCGGCCTCCAGACCGGCCGTACTGGAATTGAGCCCGAGCAGCTTGATTTCGGTTCCCACGGTGAAGGTCAAGCCTTCGGTTCCGTATTCAATAGCCGTGATAGCGGTCAGCAGCTTGGTCATACTGGCCGGATAGAGCTTCAGCGTCCCGTTTTTGCTGTAAAGCAGGCGTCCCGCCGTCTTGTCATAGATGACGGCGCCGGTGGCGGTTATCTGACTGTCCAGCGTGGGGTTGGCGGTGGGGGCGGGAACGGTGGTCGCAGTGGTCGGCGGCGGGGTGGTTTCCGTTGCGGAAACTGTCTCCGACCGGGATGGATCAGACGGCGTCGATTCCGGTCCCGTGAATATCTTCAGCAGGGCGACACACAGCAGAATCAAGCCGACACACAGCAAGAGGACACAGGCCAAAATCAGCCGCCGCCTGCGTGCGTATATTTTTTTCCGTTTCATTCGTTGCTTCTGCGTCATGCGCTCACCTCAGGATAGAGTATACCATGACGCAGCGGAAAATATCTATGGACAAATCAAAAGAAAAATTCCGGGGCAATCCCGCATAATTCGGCAAGCAAGAACGATTTGTGGGATTTATTCGATGGTGATATCCGTGTAATAGGCCCGGAGGATTTCCTCCCAGCCGGAGCCCTGGCGTGCCATGTAATCGGCGCCGTACTGGCTCATCCCCACGCCGTGTCCGTAGCCCAGTACCTTGAAGCGAAAAAGTCCGTCCGAATAGGTGACGGTGAAATTGGCGGAGCGCAGACCCAGCGCGGTCCGGATATCTTTGCCGGAGCATTCGGCACCGCAGATTGTGAGGGTCAGGACGGTTCCGGCTTCCGAGCGTTTGGGTTCCCCGCTTATCCAGTCCTTGGCGTCCCCCTCGGGCTTGAGGGAGGCGTATTTCGTTTTCAGGGCGTCGGTGAGCTCCTCGGGCTTAAAGGATACGTTGCTTTCATAATCGGGGGAGAGCTTGTCGCCCGGGCTTGGAACGGATTTCAGATAGGGATAGGGGGAACCCCAGACATTTTCCGCGTCCTCAGTGGTTCCAAAGCTGATGGCGTGATAGGCGGCGACAATCGGAGCGCCGTCGTAGGTAAGTTTTTTCCCCAGGACGGCGTCCACCGCTTCGGTCACCTTTTTATAATAGGTTTCAAAATTGTTTCCCCATCGTTCTTTGAGGTCAGCCTCCGTATAGGTTTCCGGGAAGGTGGAGGGTACGTCGGAAAAATCCGCGCCCTTCATCTCCGGATCGGGGGTTTGCCGTTCCCGATCCCGTTTGACGGAATAATAGGTGTAGGAGGCAACGGCCTGTGCCTTCATGGCCTCAATATGATAGGTGGGATACATCTCCGAGGCAACGGTGCCGATGAGAAATTCCCGCTCGGTAAAGGTCAGCACCTCACCGCTTTTCGTATTCAGAACCTTAAAGGTGGCCTCCTCCGGTGAGGAGGATGAGGCGGAGGAACTGCCGGGGGAGGAGGGGCTTTTGCTTTCCGGAGATTTCACCGGAGGCTTGTCCCCGCCGAAAATCCCCAGAGCGGGCAGCGGAAGCAGGAGAAGAAGGGCAAACACGAGGATCGACAGCAGCAGGTAGCGTTTCAACAGACCGTCTCCTTTCTCATCACGACGTGCACAATTGAAGTGTCCACGCTTCATTTTTTTGGCAAATATTTTTTTGATTAGTTTGATATAAGATGAAAATGAAAGATGCGAAATAATAAGTTGCATTTTGCTTCAGGAAATTCTTGACTTTGCCTTGGGGATTGACTATAATGAAGTCTGCTGAACGAAGGGAAAATCGAGGTGTCAAGCGCTTTCAGACGTACTTTTCGTTCGCTCAGGTGCAGAATTTTTGACATATAGGCGTCAATACCCCTGCATCTTGGCTGGGGCTGTCTCCCGGACCGGGGGCGGCAGGCGGGATACGGAGAGTTGAAAGGAATGGGGAAGATGGATACCACGGGCAAGTCCATATCCAATGGTACGCTAACATCCTTATGCGATGAATTCCGGAAGAATAACCGGATAGATGCAAAAAAGTTTGAGCAGTACGATGTCAAGCGCGGCCTGCGCAACGCCGACGGCAGCGGCGTGATGGCTGGGCTGACCATGATCTGCAATGTTCACGGCTATGTCATCAACGAGGGGGAGAAATCCCCGGTAGAGGGACGGCTGGTCTATCGCGGCATCGATGTGCGCGAGCTGGTGGCCGGTTGCGTGGCGGAGGACAGGTTCGGCTATGAAGAAACCGTTTGGCTTCTCCTTTTCGGAAAGCTGCCTACCCGCGCTCAGCTGGATAAATTCTGTGAGCTGCTCTCCGCCTACAGGGAGCTTCCGGAGTATTTCGCAGAGGATATGATCATCAAAGCCCCTTCTCCCAACATCATGAACAAGCTGGCGCGGTCGGTGCTGGCGCTGTATTCCTATGACAACAATCCGGAAGAGCTGTCCATGGAAAACGTGCTTCGGCAGTCTATCGAGCTGATTGCCCGGCTCCCCACCATCATGGCGTATGCCTATCAGGTCAAACGGCGGCATTATGATAAGGAGAGTATGTATTTTCATCCCCTGGTTCCCGGGCAATCCACCTCCGAAACGATTTTGCACGCGCTGCGCGACGACTCCGTCTTTACCGACAAGGAGGCGAAGCTGCTGGATTTGTGCCTGATGCTCCATGCCGAGCACGGCGGCGGCAACAACTCCACCTTTGCCGCCCGGGTGCTGTCTTCCTCCGGAACCGATACGTATTCGGCCATTGCCGCGGCTATCGGTGCCCTGAAAGGGCCGCTTCACGGAGGGGCCAACATCAAGGTGATGCAGATGATGCAGGCTGTCAAGGAAGGCGTCCGGAACTGGGACGACGACGACGAAATTAAGGCCTTTCTGACCAAAATTATCAACAAGGAGGCCGGAGACGGCTCGGGAAAAATTTACGGGATGGGTCACGCGGTCTATACCCTTTCCGATCCCCGGGCCATTATTCTCAAGCAATATGCGTATGATGTGGCCGAGGAGAAGGGCTACGGCGCGGAATTCCGGCTGACGGAGGCGGTGGAACGGCTGACACCCGCCGTTTTCGCCGAGCAGAAGGGCAGTGACAAGGTGCTGTGCGCCAATGTGGATATGTACTCCGGGCTGGTATATACCGCCCTGGGAATCCATCCGGATTTGTTCACCCCGCTTTTCGCCGTGGCCCGTATGGCCGGCTGGTGCGCCCATCGCATCGAGGAGCTGCTGACCGGCGGCCGGATTATCCGGCCGGCCTATAAAGCCATTGCCAAACAACAGGAATATATCCCCT
>CAKTXU010000329.1 GCA_934630995.1 uncultured Eubacteriales bacterium | reverse complement strand
GCTCCCGTCAGGCCGCGGAAACCCTAAAGGCTTTGGGATACACCCATATATCCGATCTGGGCGGTATCGAGACTGACTGGCCCTATACCACTGTGACCGGCGACAAGCCGGGCTAAATCCAAACAACTTCAGCCGCCGTGGAATGTGTATCACGGCGGCTATTTTTTGCAAAGTAAATGGAACGAAAGCGCATGCCGGTTTGTATATAGAATGAGAGGGACAAACAGGCAAGAGGAGGAATGCATGTGGTATCATCGACAATTGATCGGTATGTGCAGGAATATGGACGGCCGCTGAGCCGCCTATGCTTGAGCCTATGCAGGAATCCGGCGGACGCGGAGGATTTGTATCAGGATACCTGGATGAAAGTCATACGATACTATGAACGGTATGAGACGGACAAGCCCTTTGACAAATGGCTTTACGCCCTGTGCATAAACACTTACAAAAACAGCCGAAAAGCCTTTTGGTGCCGTATGCAGCTATCTTTTCACACCAATGAAGACAAGGACACCTTCCTCGCCTGTGTCGCCATACCGGAAACCGACAACGACATCTACATTGATCTCCTGGCTGCTCTTCGGCGGATGCCGGTCAAGTACAAGGCCGTGCTTTCCCTCAAATATTTCATGGGATATGGGGATGATGAAATTGCCACGATTCTGCAAATTCCATCCGGAACGGTCAAGTCTCGTCTGCACAGGGCCAAAGAGCAGTTGCTGAAACAAATAAACGCCTGATAAATCGAAAGGAAAGTGTGCCATGAAGAAGCAAACTGTTAATCACGGCAGAAAAATCGACGAAAAGCAGCTAGAGCAATATCTAGGCGAACTGAAAAACGCCCAATCCAATTATGTCTTCACCTTCCATCCCGACGTACGCCCTCTCCCCCTCCAGCGTTCGCGTCTTGTCAGTGTATGCGGCGGGGTTCTGGCTATTGCTTTGCTCGGCAGCGTACTCTTTGCCGCTCTTTCGGCAAATGCGCCGACAAAAGACACACCGTTCTCCTTGACTGGAACCTCCTCACAGCCGGCTTCTAACGAATCCGCAGCCGACAGTGAGTCCAATGCAACAACCTCGTCCTCCGCTGGGGAAGCCTCCCGCACGGATGCCTCCTCAACAGAACCTCCGCTTCAACAGTCTGTTATGATGGCAAAAATGCGGAATATCAACGACGAAATAGGCAGAGAATGGTTTTGCCCCGCTTATAATAGTCTGACAGGCGAATATATTGATTTATACCAGCTCCATCTGGATGAAAAATACCCAAGCCAATACGGAATCACCACAATATATTTCCCATACTATAAACGCACCGGCATGCCCTTTGCGGCCTATCATTGGTTGATGGACAGCCGGAATTTAAGCGAATATGTGCTGACGGTATGCCAGAGTAACAAGGAATCCATTTTCACCAACCTGCTTTACAATGCGCAGGATCAGAGCCTTACCCCCTTCTCCGGCGGAGGGGAATACCATTCCAGGGACAGCCGCTATTCCCTGGAGGGCGTACAAAAAAACCAGTACATAGACGGAGAGATGCATCCCACAGTCATCATCTACGAGGAACTCTATCTGACGGATCATGAAACCGGCGAGAGAAAAAACATCCTGCCTGCAGGTGTCTCGATTGCCTCGCTGCACACCATTCAATTCAGCGACAGCGGCCGGTATGTCCAGTACGCCGGGTCTACGCTCACCAACCACGTATATTGCCTGTATTCCCTCGAAACTGGAGAAACACTATCCTTTATCTCTGACGAAGCTTCTGAACCGATTATGCTTGTCCATCATGACAAATATGTAGTCATGATGAGCTACGCCGATACGGGACGCAAGTATTCTCTGTGGGAGATCGCCACCGGCAGAAACGTCACCGGGCAGGTGCCATTTCCAGAAGAAGAAAGGTATTTGGTCTTATGCAATGACTTTACTAATTATTGTACCGAAGTGCCCAAGAGACTGGATTTACAGACTATGGAGATAACGGCTGTGACGGAAAAAGTTGTCAATGGCTTCTGGAGCAGTGCCGACCGAAAGACCCTCTATACCTACACCATAGGGGATCCGTACATTGCTGTCATCGATATGCGCACCCTGGAAACCAACAGCATTCAGCTTGACACCGCCGATGTTCAAAAGCTGGCCGCTATCGTCTATGATGAAATCAGGATGTATCTCCTTCACAATGCGGATACGCAGGAATATGAGCTGCATTATATTTATACTCCCAAGAGATAAATATACGAACCAGCTGCTTCGGCAAGATGAAAAGCAGCCCGGAAACGGAGAACCGTTTCCGGGCTGCTGGCTTTTCCCTTCCTATACCGCCGGCTGGGCGTTGCCGTGCTCCTCGCAGGCGCTCATGATCGTCAGCTGGTGCTGCTGTCGGTTGGTAGGCGGCTTCAGCGGGAAGGAAATAGCGGAAATTCTGGGCCGTCCGGGCGGCACCCTGCGCTCCCGGCTGCACCGCACGCTGAAAAAACTGCGGACAACGCTGTCCGATATAGAAACCAAGGAAACACCATGAAATGGCAACCGCATAAAAAAAATACAGATAACCTTGACGAGCGCCGTCTGGCCGGAGAGCTGCGGGAGGCGCTGCTGTCCGGGGCGGATTCTCCGCCCGACAGTCTGTCTCCCGACGCTGTCGTCCGTCTGCTGGAGGCAGTGCCTACAGCCAAAAAGGCATCCCGCCTCCTGATTTGGGGACCTGTTTTGGCGGCCTGCGCCGCCTGCCTGCTGTTGTTCCTCCCTCTCCGCTCCTGGATGGGAGGATGGGACGGCGACGGCGCGCCATCTCTCGATCGGAACGAAAACCTAAGCGGTGGTTTGTTAAACAATGAGTGCACGGATCTCTCCGGAGAAATCGGCACCACCTCTCCAAAGGAGCAAGAGGAAAAAAATAATGACTGTTCTTCCTCCGGTAATCTCCTTGAACACTCATACGGCGATTCCTGCTGCTCCCTGGGCGGCACCTCCGAGTTAGTGCCTGAAACCGCTACCACCACCAGCAAAGTATTTATCTATACAATCGCAGCCTCCGAGGTGGACGATGCGTTGGGCGACGGTGCTCTGCTGTTAGATGTCCGGGAGCCTGTCGAATACACGAAGGGCCACATTCCGGGAGCACTGAACCTGCCGCTGAATGACCTGGTGGAAATCCGGACGCTTTCGCCCGACAAGGAGCGTTCCATCATCGTCTATTGCCGCACAGGCGTCCGCTCCCGTCAGGCCGCGGAAACCCTAAAGGCTTTGGGATACACCCATATATCCGATCTGGGCGGTATCGAGACTGATTGGCCGTATACCAC